>JBMOPR010000892.1:0-4878 GCA_049323075.1 Pseudomonadota bacterium | reverse complement strand
CGCTGATCCTGTGTAACGGCAACCTGATCACGGCAGAGGACATTTTCATTCCTGAAGACGACATGCCGGGTGCCCTGGATGACATGGACCTGGATCTGGAAGGCCACAGCGTGCTGGGTGAGGATCTGCGCAAGCGTGAATTCGAACTGATTCTGGAAACCCTGCGGTCGGTCAACGGCAGCAAGAAGCATACGGCGGAAAAACTTGGTATCAGCCCGCGCACGCTGCGCTACAAACTGGCGCGGATGCGCGAGTCTGGCATAGATGTTGAAAGAATCTGTGCGTGACACATCAAGTGTCAAAAAAGCAACAGCTTGAGGAATTGCCGACATGACCACCCCAGTGCAGATGAATTCGTTGCTGGCGCAGATGCGGGAACTGCAGCGCGTCGCTACCCAGGATGTAAAGCCGCGTGAATCGCTGGCGCCGACGGGTGAAACTGCGCAACCGTTTTCCAGCCTCATGTCGCAGGCGCTGAACAAGGTCAATGACATGCAGGCCTATTCCTCCCAGTTGCAGGAAGCCTATGTGCGCGGCGACGGCAACGTGGATATCACCCGCGTGATGGTCGCCTCGCAGAAATCCAGCCTGGCGTTCCAGGCGGTGGTGCAGGTGCGCAACAAGCTGGTGGATTCGTACAAAGAAATCATGAACATGCCGGTGTAACGGAGCTGAACCATGGCAGAAGTCGCTGAAAAAAGCCCGGTAGCCGGATTTGCGGTGCTGGAAGGGCTGGGCAGCCTGAGCGTGCTCAAACAGGTTGGTTTGATGGTGGGCGTGGCCGCCAGCATCGCGCTGGGGTTCTGGGTGGTGTTGTGGACGCAGGAGCCTGATTTTCGCCCGCTGTACACTGATATTTCCCACCTGGAGGCCAGCCAGGTGGCGGATCTGCTGCAACAGGAAGAGATCCGGTTCAAGGTTGATACCAACAGCGGCATGTTGCTGGTGGAAAGCGACCGTATCAATGATGCCCGCATGAAGCTGGCGCAGGAAGGCTTTCCTGCCGGCACGGCCATGGGTTACGAACTGCTCGACAAGGAGCAGGCATTTGGCACCAGCCAGTTCATGGAGAAAACCCGCTACCAGCGCAGCATTGAAGGCGAGCTGGCGAAAACCGTGTCCAGCATGAATCGCGTGCGGGGTGCGCGCGTACATCTGGCGATGCCGAAACGGTCTGTTTTCATTAACGACAATCGCAAACCCAGCGCATCCGTGTTTGTCGAGCTCTATCCGGGGCAGACCCTGGATCGCATGCAGGTGCTGGCGATTGTGCAACTGGTAGCGTCGAGCATTCCCGAGCTGGATGAAAAATCCGTCACGGTGGTGGACCAGCGTGGTCAGTTGCTGTCGGATAACGAAACAGACGGCGAGCTGGCACTGGCCGCAAAGCAGTTCGACTATGGCAAAAAACTGGAAGACAAATACCGTGAGCGCATCGCTGGCATTCTGGAGCCGGTGGTGGGTCCTGAAGGCTTCAAGGTGCAGGTCAGCGCCGACATCGATTTCAATCAAACCGAACAGACATCGGAATATTTCAATCCGGATCTGCCCGCCGTGCGCAGCGAGCAAACCATGAATGAAGTGGTGGGTGCCGGCGGCGCGGTTGCCGGCATTCCGGGCGCGCTGTCCAATCAGCCACCGGGTGCGGTAACCGTGCCGGAAACGGCCGCTGCCCCCGGTGCCGCCGGTGCACAGCAGTCGCAGGCCGCCAGCAATGGCAACAGCCGTCAGCAATCCACCCGCAATTTCGAGCTCGACCGCACCATCAGTCATACCCGTCATCAGGTCGGTGGCGTCAAGCGTCTGACAGTGGCAGTGGTTCTGGATGACAGGCAGGTGCAAGTTACTGGCGCCGATAACAAAATCGAAACCAAGCGGCAGCCGCTCACGGATGCCGAGCTGGAACGCATTCGGGTACTGGTACGCGATGCCATTGGATTCAGTGCAGCACGTGGCGACAGTGTGAGTGTGATCAACCAGGCTTTTCACACCCTGCAACCTGAAGCCGTTTTGGATATTCCCCCGACGCCCATGTGGGAACAGCCCTGGTTCTGGGATCTGGCCAAGCGGGGCGCCGGTTTCCTGCTGGTTATCTTCCTGATCTTTGGTGTATTCCGGCCTATACTGAAACGACTGGCGGAATCCGGGAAGGAAGAATCGCTGGCGGCGCTTGAATCGCAGTTGGGCGGCTCGCTGGGTCTGGAAGGAATGCAGACCGCTGGTGGTCCGGAAGTAACCCTCACCGGCACGTCCAATCCGTTGCTGCCGGGCCCGAACGCATCGTACGAACAACACGTGGATGCTGTGAAAACCCTGGTGGCGGAAGATCCGCGCCGCGTGGCGCAGGTAGTGAAGACCTGGATAGCGAATGAGTGATCCCAATTCCAAGAGAGATGCTGCCAAAGGCATCTCCCAGCTTGAGAAGGCCGCGATTCTGCTGATGTCCCTCGGTGAGGACAATGCGGCGGAAGTGTTGCGTCACATGGGGCCGAAGGAAGTACAGAAACTTGGCATGACGATGTCGCGGCTGCAGAACGTGCAGAAAGACCAGGTTGAAGGCGTGATGGCGGAATTCATGGACGTGATTTCCAACCAGACCTCGCTGGGTGTAGGCGCCGATGGTTATATCCGCAAGATGCTGAACAATGCGCTGGGTGAAGACAAGGCCAGCACGCTGATCGACCGTATTCTCACCGGTGGCAACACCACCGGCCTGGATACCCTGCGCTGGATGGATGCGCGTTCCATTTCCGATCTCATCCGTTTTGAGCATCCGCAGATCCAGGCCATCGTCATCGCGTATCTCGATCCTGATCAGGGCGCCGAGGCGCTGCGTTATTTCGATGAGCGCGTGCGGCTTGACATCATCATGCGTATCGCCTCCCTTGAATCCGTGCAGCCCCATGCCATGCAGGAACTGAACGACATTCTCGAGAAGCAGTTTTCCAAGCAGACCGGTTCTGCTTCCACCGATCTGGGTGGTACCAAGTGTGCTGCCAACATCATGAACTTCCTCGATACCAACGTTGAATCCCAGTTGCTGGAGGCAATCAAGGAAGTGGACGAGGATCTGGCACAGGAAATCCAGGATCTGATGTTCGTGTTCGACAACCTGGCGGACGTGGATGATCGCGGTATCCAGGCGTTGTTGCGGGAAGTGTCGTCGGAATCGCTGATCCTGGCGCTCAAGGGGGCCGATGATGTGGTGCGGGAAAAAGTATTCAAGAACATGTCCAAACGTGCGGGTGAGCTGTTGCGTGACGATCTGGAAGCCAAGGGGCCGGTGAAGGTCAGCGAAGTGGAAGCGGCGCAGAAGGAAATCCTGTCGATTGCGCGGCGCATGGCCGAAGCGGGCGAACTGGTACTGGGCGGCAAGGGCGGCGAGGAAATGATTTGAACCCGGTGATCGCGCCTGCGTGCGCGTGCCGCGAACGGATGTGAACACCATGAGTAACAGCAAATCCGATGTTGTCAGTGGCGATGAAGGCCGGCTCAGCGCGTGGGAGCGCTGGCAGCTGCCGAGCATGGACCGTGATGTGCCGGTCAAAGGCAATGCCCTGAACCTGCGGTCGGCACCACGCCGCGATGGCACTCACACTGACACCGCCCCCCCCGAACCGGAAATCAAGCCGCCCACTGCAGATGAAATCGAGGCCATCCGGCGCGCAGCTTACGAGGAAGGTTTGCAGGAAGGCCGCGAGGCCGGCAAGGCCGAAGGCTACAAAGCCGGCTTCAAGAGCGGCGAGGCGGACACCAAGGCCGCCATCATTCGCCTGGGTCAGATCGCGCGCGTCCTGCTGGAACCCATTCCGCAACAGGACGACGAGCTGGAGCAGGCTGTCCTGGCGATGGTGGAAAAAATCTGCCGGCGCATCGTTCACCGTGAACTGGTGCTGGATTCCAGCCAGGTGCTGATGGTGGTGCGCGAGGCGCTGGATTGCCTGCATCCGGGCGCACATCGCATCCGTGTGCATCTCAATCCGGCGGACGCCGAAATCGTATTGCAGGGTTTGCGTGCTGCCGGCGAGCTGGAAGAAGGCTGGCGCATCGTGCCCCATCCCACCATTTCCCCGGGTGGCTGTGTCGTTGAAACCGACACCAGCATGATTGACGCCCGCGCCGAAAAGCGTCTTGCTTCGGTGCTGCAGCAGGTGTACGAGCAGCAGCAACATGCGCTGGAAGACAAATCATCGAACCAGGGCCATATGGACCAGTTGCTGGATGAAGTGGAATCCTTCAGCGGCGATGTGACCGCGCCCGATTCACCTGCCGGTGCGACAGACCATGACGACGCCACTTGACCGGCGCATCAGCGTCGCCGACCGCATTAAATCCTATTTGCCCTACACGCAGGCCCGGCCGGAATATGTGGCTGAGGGCCGTCTGCTGCGCATGGTGGGGCTGACGCTCGAAGCGGTGGGTTGCAAGGTGCCGATCGGTGGCCATTGCACGATCCGCTCACCAGAAGCCGAGGACATCGAAGCGGAAGTGGTAGGTTTTTCCGACCAGAAAATGTATCTGATGCCAATTGAGCCCGTCTCGGGCGTGCAGCCGGGAGCGCGCGTCATTCCCAACCGGCATGTGGCGCGGATTCCGGTTGGCGACGGCCTGCTGGGCCGCATTCTTGACGGCCGTGGTCAGCCGCTCGACAGGAAGGGCCCGCTGCAGATAACAGAATATGCGCCGTTGCACCGCGAAGCGATCAATCCGCTGGAACGCAAACCCATCGATGAACCCCTCGATGTGGGTGTGCGTGCCATCAACAGCGTGCTGACCGTGGGGCGTGGTCAGCGCATGGGGTTGTTTGCGGGCTCCGGTGTTGGCAAGAGCGTGCTGCTGGGCATGATGACGCGTTTCACCAGTGCCGACATAACAGTG
>JBMOPR010000891.1:1474-4894 GCA_049323075.1 Pseudomonadota bacterium | reverse complement strand
GCAAGGTTTGTTTCCTGCTGAGCGGCGACGTCATCACCTGCCTGAAAGCCGCCGGGCTGGATATCGACAAGGCCAGTTCAAAACGCGAACTCAAACTGATCCAGGCGACCTTCAACCAGTGGCACGACGAGACCGGCCTGCCCTACTGCCAGCTGAGCCGGATCTGTTCATGCTCGGTGGGGGAAAATTACAGTGCGGCGTTCGATGAAGATGCGTGAAAGACGGAACGGGCCGGCAGCGCTGCGCTTAGCCCCGTTCCATGCGCACCAGCACGCGCCGGTTAACCGCCTTGTTGGCGGCATTGACGTTGTTCTTGGCGGGAACACCCTCGCCGTAATATTTCATTTCGATCATTTCCGGCGCCACGCCCTTGGATTCCAGATAATCCTTCACCGCCTGCGCGCGCTTGCGTGACAGCTCCCAGTTATAGCCACGCCGGCCGTCGCTGTCGGTGTGGCCATCGATGCGGATCTTGGTGATAGCGGGGTCCAGGGTGACATAACCGGAAATCAGATCGAGCCGTTCCTTCAGCCGGCCGCGAATGACCCACTTGTCGGTTTCGAAATGCAGCAGGGATTGTTGCAGCTGATCAAAGTTGGCAGGGAACAGGCCAGCGACGCAGGACAGGTAGCCGGTATAGGCGCTCTGGAAATTCACCGCCGACACATCCACGGTGACATTGTGCTTTTCAAACCAGGCGTGATGGGTGAACGACGGGAACATGCCCACCTCCAGCTCCGCCAGGAACAGGTTGGCCTTGTCCTCGTCCAGCACGATGGGACGCTTGCCGGGCACGACGGCTGTGCGGCCGACAGGACGGGTCTGGATATCCGGCTTCCATTCGGGCGCGACGATCGCCATGTCGGCCTTGCCAGGCTTGATCACCGGACGGTAGGAATCCACGTAGAAGCGGAGCGGTTCGCCCGCGCGAATTTCGAACACCGCGTCACCGTAGTTGGGAACCGGCTGCCACAGGCGGCACATCAGTGGTGAGGGGTCCAGGCGCCATTCCGCCACATCCAGCCGCGCCTGATAGTTATGGCCGAAGGCACTGCCCGACAGCAGCATCACAAGAGATATCAAAAACTTGCGCCACATGCACCCAATGCCCCACTCCCGGTTTGCACAACCCTACCCTTACTGTATCGGAAGCGAATGATTTTGCTTGAGATGCCGGGCAAAAAATTTGTACCCCCCGGCGCGGTACGATAGCATCAGCGCCTAATCATCGGGGTCCGGACCCCTAAGCGAGCCCCCCTACATGAGCAGCAACAAATCCAGCCTGGCCCACCGCTTTCGCGGCTACCTGCCGGTGGTGATCGATGTCGAGACCGGCGGCTTCAACCACCAGAAGGACGCCCTGCTGGAAATCGCGGCCGTGATCCTGCAAATGGACGAGCATGGCATGCTGCTGCCGGGCCAGCAGATCCACCACCACGTCGTTCCCTTTCCGGGCGCCAACATCGACCAGGCCGCCCTGGATTTCACCGGCATCGACCCCTACCACCCTTTCCGTGGCGCGGTGGACGAAGTGGATGCCATCAAGGACATCTTCAGCGCCGTGCGTCTGGCCCTGAAGGACGAAGGCTGCAACCGCGCCATCCTGGTGGGCCACAATGCCTTCTTCGACCGGGATTTCGTCAACGCGGCGGTGGAGCGCAACGGCATCAAGCGCAACCCGTTCCACCCGTTCTCCTGCTTTGACACCGCCTCCATCGGCGGCGTGGCGGTGGGGCAAACCGTGCTGGCAAAAGTCTGCAAGGCCGCCCACATTCCGTTCGATAACGCCGAAGCCCACTCCGCCATTTACGACGCCATGAAAACAGCGGAATTTTTCTGTTGGGTGGTGAACAAATGGAAAATGCTGGGCGGCTGGCCCAACACAGCCCCCGAGGACGAGGAGCCTTAGCGGTTACGCCGCGATCCGCTGCTGCTTCAACGCCAGTTCACGGCCTTTTTCAAATCCCGTTTCATACCCATTCTCGAAACCCTGCACCCGATACCAGTGCGCGAGTTCATACAGCGCCGCTGGCAAGGCGAAAACCGGCGCCACCAGCCAGGGCAGATTGAGCCCCACGAACTTCAGCCAGAAACCTGTGGCGCCCTGCTGGATATTGGCCCAGCCCACATGCCACTCGGCCACGAAAAATACCCCGGTCTGATAGGTCAGGCCCACGCCGATGATCAGCGCGATCCAGCAGGCCGCCACTTTCTGCTGCAGGGTTTTGCTGGTGGAATACAGCCAGAAGCCATACAGCTCCACCGGCCCTGAAAATCCCGCCATGAATTCCACGCCGGCAATGGTGGGGTTGGAGGTGATATAGCGGGTATCCGCACCACCGTACGCCCACCAGGTCCACAGCCAGCGGTCCTGTTCCGTGATGTGATGCACCAGCCCGCTCATATCCAGCCAGAACCAGGGCAGCTCCCAGAATGTTTGCGCGACTCCGGACACCAGCAGCCACACAAAACCGAACTCCGACCAGCGCTCCACCCGCGTGCGCGGTTTTTCGCCTGGATTGTCCACCAGTGCAATGAAGGGCAGCCAGAGGACGAAAAAGATCGCCCAGGAAAAATACACATCCAGTGGCGTGCCCGACACCAGACCGAACCCCACCGACAGCACGCAACCCAATCCAACAATGGCGGTGAACGCAGCCGCAAACAGATAGAACGCTTTTCTGCGACCCCAGGACTTCTGCCCCAGGACCGGATGCAAATCCCTCATAGTCATGGTCCTTTTGTTGATTTTATTGGTTATTCTTTGGCGTCCCGATTACAGCGCAGTCTCAGGAAACAACACATCATACACTTTATCAAATTGTGTATGATGAACCATACACCAATTGTTTAACGTTGCACAACTGGCGCGAAGGAACCCGCATGCGCACAACCGACTGGGGTGGCAATCCACCCGACGATGAAGCCGAAGCCCGCCAGGTGCTGCTGGAAGCGGCGCTGGCATGCGTGAAAAAATATGGCCTGGCCAAAATCAATATCAAACGGGTAGCGGAGGAAGTGGGCGTTACCCGGCAGACGGTGTACCGCTACTTCCCGTCCACGGAGGCGCTGGTGACGGCGGTGTCGTTCTCGGTGGGCGGCGACGTGCTGGATGGCTTGCAGCAACACATAAGCCGCTATCCGGATTTCGAACAGAAAGTGCTGGAAAGCGTGTTCTATCTGACGCGCAAAATTCCCAGCGACCCGTTCCTCAGCCAGTATTTTTCCGCGCAGGCATCCAACGAATCCAATCTGCAGCAGGTGTTCGGGGCGGCGCCGCTGGAGTATTCATTCCGGGCCCTCAAAAGCATGTATTCGGACGACAAAATTTCCACCGGTGAGGAGAAATGGCTGCGCGGACTGGCAGAACATGCACTGCGGCTGGTGCTGGCGCTGATCATGGCGCCCAGCCCGCAAATC
>JBMOPR010000891.1:879-1464 GCA_049323075.1 Pseudomonadota bacterium | reverse complement strand
CACTCACTTCGCCCGGCGGATCCCCGCATCATTCCGGTGAATAATCAGCATTCAACGTAATGACTTCCTTTTCCCGCATGAGTGTTTAATCTGCCTTGAAACCACAGGAACTGACACACAGGAGTTAAACGTGGCCGATTTCAAGGATTACTTTTCCACCGCGTCCGACGACTACAAGCGCTTTCGCCCGCTCTACCCCGCCGCCCTGTTCGACTATCTGGCCCGCATCAGCCCGTCCACGCAGCTGGCCTGGGATTGCGGCTGCGGCAACGGGCAGGCGTCGGTGGAACTGGCGGCACGCTTCAGCCGCGTGATGGCCAGCGACGCCAGTGCCGCGCAGATTGATCAGGCCGAACAGGCGCCCAATCTGGAATACAGGGTGAGCCCGGCGGAAATATTGGCCACGCCGGATGCATCGCTGGACCTGCTCACGGTGGCGCAGGCGATCCACTGGTTTGACCACCCGCGTTTTTTTGCCGAGGTGGATCGCACGCTGAAACCCGGCGGTGTGCTGGCGGTATGGGGCTACCAGCTGCTCTATACCGATACGGCGCTGGATGCCGTAGTGGAGCATCTTCACAGCAA
>JBMOPR010000891.1:0-869 GCA_049323075.1 Pseudomonadota bacterium | reverse complement strand
ACAACGGTTATCTCCGCATCGCCTTTCCCTACCCTCGGGAAGTCCATCCCGACTTCCGCATGAATGCGCGCTGGCAGTTCAATCATCTGCTGGGGTATCTGAACACCTGGTCCGCCGTGAAGCAGTTTGAAAAAGCCCACGGCCGCAATCCGCTGGCAGATGTGTTCAATGCATTGCTCCATGCCTGGGGCGATCCCGATACCGCCCGCGATATCTATTGGCCTTTGATTCTGTATATTGGGAAAAAATCGGTCTAAACAGCCTAAACCGATTCATATTCTGCTCAAATTTTGAGGCGTAGACTGACCAAATTCGGGAGGGCAGCGTCATGCCACAAAGCATCAACGGCCTGTCGAATCTGGCAGGTCTGCAATACCTCGGCAAAACCCAGTCCGCGCTGGACAAGGCGCTGGAAAAACTCGCCTCCGGCAAGCGCATCAACAGCGCGGCGGACGACGCTGCCGGACTCGCCATTTCCAACCGTTTCCAGGCCCAGATCAACGGGCTGAATACGTCCAGCCGCAACGCCAGTGACGGGATTTCCTACGCGCAAACCGCCGAAGCAGCGCTGGAAGAGACCACCACCGCCCTGCAGCGGATTCGTGATCTGTCGTTGCAGGCCGCCAACGGCAGCCTGGGGGACAGCGACCGCCGCGCGATCCAGGGTGAAATCGATCAGCTGAAAAGCGAAATCGACCGCATCGCCGACACCACCACCTTCAACGGGAAAAAAATTCTCTCCGGCACCAGTGGCAACACCCGCTTCCAGATCGGCCCGGACGCCGGCGCAAGCGTTACCGTGAGCGGATTCGACGCCAACACCAACGCCCTCGGCGGCCAGCCCGGCAGCCTGCAATCCACCGGCAGCC
>JBMOPR010000890.1:0-4907 GCA_049323075.1 Pseudomonadota bacterium | reverse complement strand
GGGCCTTGCCCAGCAGATCTTCGCGCACGATCACCACGGTGATGCCGGCCGGGCCGATATTTTTCTGGGCGCCGGCGTAAATCAGGCCGAAACGGTTCACGTCCAGCGGCTCTGACAAGATGCTGGACGACAGGTCCGCCACCAGCGGCACCTTCACGTCAGGAATGAAATCGTATTCCACACCGTGGATGGTCTCGTTGGGCGTGTAGTGCAGGTAGGCCGCGTTCGGGTCCAGCTTCCAGGTGTTGAAGGCCGGCACCCGGGTGAAATTGTTCGCCTCGTCAGACGCTACAACGTTGACGCTGCAGTAACGCTTCGCTTCCTTGATCGCCTTCTTCGACCACTCGCCGGTATTGACGTAATCGGCGGAGCTTTTGTCACCCAGCAGATTGAGCGGGATCTGGGCGAACTGGAGGCTGGCACCCCCCTGCAGGAACAGCACCTTGTAATGGTCGGGAATGCCCATCAGGTCGCGCAGGTCGCGCTCGGCTTTTTGCGCAATGGCGATGTAATAGTCCGAGCGATGGCTCATTTCCATCACGGACAGGCCACGGCCCTGGTAATCGAGCATTTCTGCCTGGGCCTTCTTCAGGACGGCCTCCGGCAGCGCTGCCGGACCCGCACAAAAGTTATACGCACGCGTCATGGTTTTCAGGTTTCCTGTTCGTCATGAGGATCTTCGGTTGATTGATCGATGCCATCTGCAGCACCACCGGCGTCCAGTGTAGGGCCGGCCCCGACATTGTCACCCTCGAAATCTTCATCCGCTTCTGCAGCGCCTTCAAGTTCGGCAATCCGCTCCAGCCCCACCAGTTTTTCCCCGGCAGACAGGCGGATCAGCATCACGCCCTGGGTGTTGCGGCCCTGCACCGAGACTTCATCCACCCGGGTGCGTACCAGAGTGCCCTGATCGGAAATCAGCATGATTTCCTCGCCGTCCTTCACCTGGACCGCGCCGACCATATTGCCGTTCCGCTCGCTGATGGCCATGGCAATCATGCCCTTGCCCGCGCGGCCCTTGGTGGGGAACTCCTCCACGGCAGTACGCTTGCCATAGCCGTTCTCGCTGGCAGTCAGAACCTGATGGCCCTCCTGCGGCACGATCAGGGATACCAGACGCACACTGTCCGGCAGGTTCACGCCGCGCACGCCACGGGCGGTCCGGCCCATGCCACGCACATCCTGCTCCTGGAAGCGGATGGCCTTGCCTTCGGATGTGAAGAGCATGATGTCCTGGCTGCCGTCGGTAATGGCGACGCCCACCAGACGGTTGTTCTCTTCCAGCTCGATGGCAATCAGGCCGCTGGTACGCGGACGGGAAAACGCTTCCAGTTCCACTTTCTTCACGGTGCCGTTGCTGGTGGCCATGAACACGAACTTGCCGGATTCATACTCCCGCAGCGGCAGGATGGCGGTGATTTTCTCGTCGGCGGACAGCGGCAGCAGGTTGACGATCGGACGGCCACGGGAAGTGCGGCTGGCGATCGGAATCTGGTAGACCTTCAGCCAGTACACCTTGCCCTGACTGGTGAAGCAGAGAATGGTGTCGTGGGTGCTGGCCACCATCAGGTGCTCGATGTAGTCCTCGTCCTTGATCGCGGCGGCCGCCTTGCCCTTGCCACCCCGGCGCTGGGCCTGGTAAGTGTCGATGGGCTGGGTCTTGGCGTAGCCGCCGTGGGACAGGGTCACCACCACGTTTTCTTCGGGGATCAGGTCTTCGTTGGTCAGGTCCATGCGCGAAACGACGATTTCGCTGCGGCGTTCATCGGCGTATTGCTCGCGGATCGCAACCAGCTCGTCCCGGATCACCTGCATCAGCAGCTTGGAATCGCCCAGAATCGCCAGCAATTCACGGATCAGGTCGAGTTTTTCCTGGTATTCGGCGATCAGCTTGTCATGCTCCAGCCCGGTCAGGCGGTGCAGGCGCATGTCGAGAATTTCCTTCGCCTGCGCATCGGACAGGTAGTACAGGCCATCTTTCAGACCGAAACGGGGGTCGAGCCCTTCCGGTCGGCAGGCATCCATGCTGCCGGCGCGCTCGAGCATGGCCAGCACGTTGCCCGGCTGCCAGCCTTTTGCGATCAGGCGCTCTTCCGCCTCGGCGCGGCTGGGGGAGCTCTTGATCAGTTCGATCACCGGATCGATGTTGGCCAGCGCCACCGCCAGACCTTCCAGTACGTGGCCGCGCTCGCGGGCCTTGCGCAGGTCATACACGGTACGGCGGGTCACCACTTCACGGCGGTGACGGATGAACGCCTCGATGATGCCCTTCAGGTTCATCAGACGTGGCTGGCCGTCTTCCAGCGCCACCATGTTGATACCGAACACGCTTTCCATCTGGGTCTGCGAGTACAGATTGTTCAGCAGCACCTCGGCGTTGTCGCCCTTGCGGACCTCGATCACCATGCGGATGTTGCTGTCGGATTCATCGCGGATGTCGGTGATGCCTTCGATTTTCTTTTCCCGGACCAGCTCGACGATTTTCTCGATCAGGCGCACCTTGTTCACCTGATAGGGAATCTCGGTAACGATGATGGATTCCTTGCCGTTCTTGTCGGACTCGATGTGCGCGCGGGCGCGCATGTACATGCGGCCACGGCCGGTGCGGTAGGCTTCGATGATGCCCGTGCGGCCGTTGATGATGCCGTAGGTGGGCAGGTCGGGGCCCTTGATGAATTCCATCAGGCCGTCGATGTCGATATCGGGGTTGTCGATACAGGCCAGGCAGCCGTCCACCACTTCGCCCAGGTTGTGGGGCGGAATGTTGGTGGCCATGCCCACGGCGATACCGGAGGAGCCATTGATCAGCAGGTTGGGAATCCGCGCCGGCATCACCGACGGCATCTGCTCGGAGCCGTCATAGTTGGGCACGAAGTCGACGGTTTCCTTGTCCAGGTCCGCCAGCAGTTCGTGGGCGATCCGGGCCATGCGCACTTCGGTGTAACGCATTGCTGCCGCGTTGTCACCGTCGATGGAGCCGAAGTTACCCTGGCCATCCACCAGCATGTAACGCAGTGAGAACGGCTGCGCCATGCGGACGATGGTGTCGTACACGGCAGTATCACCGTGCGGGTGATATTTACCGATCACGTCACCGACCACACGGGCCGATTTCTTGTAAGCCTTGTTCCAGTCGTTGCGCAGCTCGTGCATGGCGAACAGCACGCGCCGGTGCACAGGCTTGAGGCCGTCGCGGACATCCGGCAGCGCACGGCCCACGATCACGCTCATGGCGTAGTCGAGATAGGATTGCTTGAGTTCGTCTTCGATGTTGACCGGTAGGATTTCTTTGGCTAGTTCTGACATCGGGTTCCTGACCTGAAAATGACGCCTGCGGCGGAGGTTCCGCGCTGCGATCCCGCTGGGGACCGGTGAACCGGATAACGCGGTTCAGCGCCGTTTTTATTGTGGTGTCCGGGTTGTTACCAGAACCGGCCCGCAACAGCTGAAAACGGGCCGGATGAAAGCGCCAGATCATACCATAATCGGGCGCTGATAGGCTAAGGGAACGGTAGGTTTTTTGCGCAAAAAATCAAGTATCTGAAGCGTTCGCTCCGGGTCCGTTTCGGGGGCCTGATCAATGAATGGAAGCCTGGGCCAGCAGGGCAGCGATTCCGTCCCGGCTCGGGTGCTCCACCACCCCTTTTTCGGTGACGATGGAGTCGATCAGCTCCGCCGGGGTCACGTCAAAAACCGGGTTGTACACCGCCACCCCTTCCGGGGCCACCCGCACACCCTTCACGGACACCACTTCTTCCGGACCGCGCTCCTCGATGGGAATGGCGCTGCCGTGGGCCAGGCTGGGATCAAACGTGGTTGTGGGCGCCACTACCATGAAGCGCACACCGTGGTGACGGGCCAGCACCGCCAGACTGTAAGTACCGATCTTGTTGGCCACGTCGCCGTTGGCGGTGATGCGGTCGGCGCCCACGATCACCCAGCTCACCTTGCCCTGCTGCATCAGGGTGGCGGCTACGCTGTCGGCGTGCAGGGTGACGGGAATGCCGTCCTTCAGCAGCTCCCACGCAGTCAGCCGCGCGCCCTGCCACCAGGGCCGGGTTTCATCGGCGTAGACCTGCTCGATGAGGCCGGCTTTCCAGGCAGAACGGATGACGCCCAGCGCCGTGCCATAGCCGCCCGTGGCCAGCGAACCCGTATTGCAGTGAGTGATGACACCCTTGGCCGGCATTCCGTAATGGCGGATCAGGTTGGCGCCCAGATGGCCCATGGTGTGATTGGCGGCCAGATCGGATTCGTGAATGCGCATGGCTTCTGCCAGCAGCTGCGCCACGGGGTCCTGGTTGCGGTCGAGCTTTTCCAGCGCGGTCTTCATCTGGTCCAGCGCCCAGAACAGATTGACGGCGGTGGGACGGGACGCCGCCAGCGACTCGAAATCCGCCGCCAGCAGCTGCTGCCAGTGCTGCGGATTTTCCGCCAGACGGGCACGGGCCGCGATCACCACACCATAGGCCGCGGTGATGCCAATGGCCGGCGCGCCCCGCACCACCATGTCCCGGATCGAGCTCACCACGGCGTGCACATCCGCGTGATCCAGCCACACCTCCTGCAGGGGCAGCAGACGCTGATCCAGCAGCCAGAGGGTGTCGTCACGCCATTCGATGGCACTCACGGTGGGAAACGGGGACATAGAAAAAACTCCTGGGCCGGTTGCGGAAAAGCGTGAATTATACGGTGGCTGGGGTAAGATTGCGCTATTTCAAATTGCGGATGGAAATCCCTGCCCATGCCCGAGTCCCGCCCCGCCGGCACCGTCGTCAGCACCCTGATCAAGGCTCCGTGGATTGTCACCATGGATGGCGCGCGCCGCGTGCTGGAAAATCACTGCATCCTGATCGACAAGGGCCGCATCGTCGCGCTGCTGCCGCAGGACCAGCCCCAGTACAGCG
>JBMOPR010000889.1:0-4908 GCA_049323075.1 Pseudomonadota bacterium | reverse complement strand
GGCTTGGATTTCCGCAGCTGGATTTTTTCCTCGCTCATCACCAGCAGATATGCCAGCACGAAAATGGAAAGCGCCACACCACCTACCGTGGAATCTGTCAGGTTGATGGGGCCGGTACTGGCAAACGCTGGCGTACCCATCAGTAGCAGCGCAGCGGAAAACAGACAGGTCAACAGGGATCGTGCGGAATACATGGCGGACTCGCTCCAGCGGGATTCAGCTACTTCTTGTTGTGGCAAGACTGCAATCAATTGGATACTAGCACGGATTGCTGACCACATTTGCCTGGGAGCCTGGGCCGTAACATGATCGAGATCATACGAATCAGTGAACTGAAGCTGGAGCAGGCTTCCGGTGTCGGGCGACCGGATCATCTCAGCGCGGCCAGCGGGCTGGTCTGCATCGGCGGGCAGGCCTATGTGGTGGCGGACGATGAATTGCACCTCGGTCTGTTTGACCTGGGCAGCAATGGGCCGGGGCGCCTGCTGCAACTGTTCCCGGGTGAATTGCCGGATGACAACGCCGAACGCAAGGCGCTCAAGCCGGATCTGGAAACCCTCGCGCTGCTGCCGCCCATGTCCGGGTATCCGCACGGTGCGTTGCTGGCGCTGGGTTCCGGTTCGAAGAAAAATCGCCGCAAAGGCGTGTTGCTGGCGCTGGACGTAGGCGGCACACTCGGCGCGGCGCCGCAGCTGATTGCGCTGGATGCACTGTATCGCGCCCTTGAGAGCAAGGTGGATGACCTGAATATCGAAGGCGCGTTCGTGAACGGTGACCAGCTGCTGTTGTTGCAGCGAGGCAACAAGAAAAGCCAGCGCAATGCGCTGATCGCATTGCCACTGGTGGAAATCCTGCCGTTGCTGCGCGACCCCGCAGCCAGCATCAAGGTACGCAAACGCGATATCATCCAGTTTGATCTGGGAAAAATCGGCGATGTTCCGCTGACCTTCACCGACGGTGCGTCACTGCCCAATGGTGATTTCCTGTTTTCGGCGGTGGCGGAAAATACCGACGACAGCTACCGTGACGGCGCCTGCCTGGGTGCCGCCATCGGTGTTGCGGCGCCGGATGGCGCGGTGAAATTCCTGCAACCATTGCTGCAGCCATACAAGGTGGAAGGAATTTCAGCCCGCGTCGACGGTGACGGTATCCAGATGCTGCTGGTCACCGATGCGGATGATCCGACGGTGCCGGCATCGCTGCTGTCGGCGCGCATCAGCGGCTATCCGTTTTGAAACCTGAATCACTCCGGCCCGTCATGATCTGCTCCGTCTCGGCAATCAGGGATTCCATCAGTGCCGTCGCGCTGCGCTGGGACAGCAGCGGCGTAGCCTGACTGGCATAGAGTGAACTGAACTCCGGATCGTGGCGTGTCGTGGCTGCTTTTTTCAGCTGCGCGGTGAACCAGCTTTGCAACGGGAATGGCAGGATCGCCTCCCGGTGCTGCTCCATCTCCGCAATGAAACGGTTGGGAATGAAACGGGCGAGCCGGCCGGTGAAGGCCCGTGACAGAACGGTCTGCTGTGCGCGTGGGCTGAACAGCGTGTCGCGATGGATGCTGCTGGCGCCCGATTCGCTGCAGGCCAGAAATGCCGTGCCCAGTTGTACTGCCTGCGCGCCCAGTGTCAGCGCCGCTGCCACGCCGCGTCCGTCGACAATGCCGCCAGCGGCAATCACCGGAATCGACACCCGGTCCGCCACCTGCGGCACCAGCGCGAACGTGCCCATCAGCGATTGCTCTGCCGGTTTCAGGAACGCTACACGATGGCCACCGGCTTCGAACCCCGTGGCCAGCACCATATCCACACCGGCATCGGCAATCGCCACGGCTTCGTCCACTGTGGTGGCGGCACCGATGGTCACGATGTTGCGGCGCCGGCATTGCTCCAGCACGTCTGCCGAGGGAATTCCGAACACGAAACTGAATACTGGTGGCGCGGCTTCCAGCAGGGCTTCGATCTGTTCTTCATAGCGCTCGGTGACCCGCTGCGGCATTTCCGGCAGTGGAATGCCCAGCTCGTCGAACCAGGGCTTTAAGCGCTGTAACGTCTGCCTGAACTGATCCGGCGTGAAGGCAAGGCCGCCAGGGTCGTGATCCGAAATCCACAGATTCAGCGCAAAGGGGCGGTCGGTGGCCGCTTTGATGTCACGGGTGAGTTCGATGATCTGCGCCGGCGTCATGTAATGGGCGCCGAAGGAGCCGAGCCCGCCACTATTGGATACGGCCGCCAGCAGGCGAATACTGGACAACCCGCCTCCGAACGGCCCCTGCACGATGGGATAGGGCACACCCAGGCGGCGGGTGAAGGCGTTGGATTTCCACATGACGGTACTCCTTGTGCAATGCGATGTAGGCTGCGGGAAATTCTATGCGCGCAGCGCCGGGATGTCGTTGCCCCAGGCAGGATTCTGTGGTTACCATCCGGTAACTGATCCGAGTGCATTGCCATGATTCCACGCCGCAAAAATCGTGTTCCCGCGCCGCCGGACGCCTGTCCCCTTACCGAGTGCATGGCCATCATCGGCGGTGCCTGGACGCCCAATATCATCTGGTACCTGAGCCAGGCGCCGCGCCGCTTCAGCGAACTGAAGTATGATCTGCAGGGAATATCCGCCAAGGTGCTGGCAGAGCGCCTGAAACGCCTGGAGCAGGACGGTATCGTGCTGCGGGCCAACGTGCCCACCTCGCCGCCCACGGTGGAATACCGGTTGTCGCCCCTGGGGCTGGAGCTGAAACCGGCGATCGAGGCCATCGTCAGCGTGGGCGAGCGGCTGAAGCAAATGAAAGCGAACCCAGGAGTGGCAGTATGAGTGACGAACCCAAACTCACCGGCCGGGCAAAGACATTGTGGAACAAGCTGTCGGCGCGGGAAAAGCTGGCTTTTCTGCAGCGTTTTCGCGAGGTGGATGCCGGCACCCTGTCGCAGGAGGATGCGTGCCGCGAACTGGAAGCGATCGTCGCCCAGTTTGCCCGCGAACAGCGCTTCAGCGCCAACCGGCAGAAGAAGAACCTGTCGGGTGTTGTCGACAGTGCCAGTGTCTGCTCGTTCTGTGGCAAGGGTTTTACCGACGCGGATGCCATGGTGAAAGCCAAGTCCGGTGCGGTGATCTGCAATCAGTGTCTGGAGAAATTCCGCGGTTCGGAATCGTCCTGAGATCGCGGCGGCGGGTCAACACTGATCGGCTGCAGGTGTGATTCGCTTTTTGCTGAAGGACTTCCATAAAAAAACCGGCTGTGTTGCCACAGCCGGTTTTTTGTTGTGCCTGTACGGGGTTATTCGACGATGGTTTCGAACTGCACCACCGGGCAACCCTGTTCACGCTTGAGCAGCATGGAACGGGAGCACACTTCAACCGTATGCACACCGGCCAGCAGGCGCGACAGTTTGATGGTTTCGCGGTACTTCCAGATGGACCAGCCACCGCCGTCCACCCGATAACGATACTCCAGCAGACCGAGCGTCGGATTCGGGTTGATGCCATCTACATCGATAGTGACTTCGCCATTCGCAACCTTCACGGATGAGCTGGTCACCACACCGGTGGAACTCACGCTTTCCTGCTGCACCGTGATGTCCTCGGCGCTGTAGTCCACCACGGTGGTGGGCGGTGTGGCAGCGGCGGTTGCTGCCAGCGGAACCAGATTGCCTGCCAGCGACAGGTTGTTGTTGCCCGTGCCGGCAATCCAGAACTGCTGCATGTGCAGGGTATGGTTGTAGATGCGCGGCAGCGGCACCACTTTCAGTTTTTCGGCCAGACGCGGCATCACTTCCGGCATGAAGTAATCCAGCGTGCCGTTGATGAAGGCCGGCGGAATCAGCAGCATGCCATCGCTGGCGGTCTTCGAGATATGGATAGTGGGCAGCTGTTCGATACCGATGCTCAGGTAGCCGTCATCGGTGGTGTTGATATCGAACGGCACTTCCAGATCGAAGGTCACGCCGAACAGGGTGCGGTACTCGCCCCACTCAGGCTTGTACAGATCGAAGTACAGGTTCACGTCGGACCAGCCGAACTTGCCGGGGGCACCGTCAGTGCTGGGCATGAACAGGATGTACGGTGCGCTGGCCGGTTCGATGCGCATGCCGATCTTGGCGCCTTCTCCGAAGTCAGCGCCCTGGGCATACACCTGGATACCTTCCTGGGTGGCGTTCGGGTAGATCTCCGGGCGGATTTCCATGGTGGTCACGCCGGCTTCATGGGCCGCCAGGAACGCCTGGTTGATCACGTTGGAGGAGATGGAGGCACCGAAGTCAAACGGTTCGCCATCGGGTGTCAGGTGACCCAGGGTGGGTGTGGAGCCTTCCACGTAGAGCGAGCCCAGGGCGCCGGGAACGGCGGGGTTGGGTTCGGGTGCCCAGATTTTGGTTTTCAGGTCAACAGTGATGCCGTTGTTGGCGGTATTGAGAAGGTCTGGCACGGCGCGGATATTGAGTTTCTCTCCGTCATCCAATGTCACTAGTTGCAGCTTGATTGGAATATCTCTGATGAAGTCGGAGGCAACGGGGATGATTACCTTTTGCAGCAAATCGATGAACAGAGGTTTGAAAAGCTCTACAAACGTATTGACGATCGAAGTTATGACTGCGTTTGCAAACCAGGCGTTTTCATGAAACTGAACGATCACTCTGCTGGTTGTGATTTTGGTGTTTGACAGCGAAAGATCAAGGTTGGAATTGAAGATTTTCATCAGAATGTCGGTGCTCAGGCGCAAGTCGTTAAGCGATGTCGCGCTCGCGTCGATCAACTTGATGGATAGCGGTATGTTGTAGGAAAAAATACCCACATGGCCTTGCAATTTGCATTCGAAAATAAAATTGTCGGCAGCAATTAGAGCAGCAATTCTCTTGTCATCTTTAACGGGAAGATCAATGTTAAGAGCCCCAATGCTGATAGTGTCTACCTTGA
>JBMOPR010000888.1:0-4919 GCA_049323075.1 Pseudomonadota bacterium | reverse complement strand
TTCTGAGCCGGTCCGATCTGATAATGAGAAAGAGGATGTCGAGTTGAGTTTACATCGCCAACTGGTTTTATTGATCACGGGGCTGCTGCTGGTGCTGCTGGCGGGAATCTGTCTGCTGAGCGTGCACAACAGCCGGGACTACCTGCAACAGCAGATGCATGTCCATGCACAGGACACGGCCACCTCGCTGGGCCTGTCGGCGTCGAAGCCGCTGTCGGAAGGCGATCTGGCGCTGGTGCAGACCATGGTGGATGCCATTTTCGACCGTGGCGATTTCCAGGACATCACCATCCGCAATCGTGCCGGGGAAGTGGTGATCCGACGCAATGCCAATACGCCGCCCCATCGCGCGCCGGGCTGGTTCGTCAGCTGGCTGCGGATCGATCCCGAGCCTGGCATCAGTGAGATGAGCTACGCCTGGCGGGTGGAAGGCACGGTCAGAATCCAGAGCGATCGCAACCGCGCGATCCAGATCCTGTGGGACGGCACGCGCCAGACCTTCACCCTGTTTCTGGCGGTGGGTGTGGTGAGCTGGATTGTGGTGCTGCTGATCGTGCGCGCGATCCTGCGCCCGTTGCGCACGCTGGAACAGCAGGCCGAGGCCATCTGCAACAAGGACTTCACCGGCCAGCAGCCGTTACCGAAAACCCGCGAACTCAAGCGCGTGGTGCAGGCCATCAATCGCATGACCCGCCAGCTGAAAATCCTGTTCGACGAGCAGGTGGCGCAGATCGAGCAGGTGCGTAATCAGGCTTATGTGGATTCTGTCACCGGCCTGGGCAACGGCCGCTTTTTCAATGCCCAATTGCAGTCGCGGCTGGAATCTCCGGAAGAACCCTTCAGCGGCGTGCTGGTGCGGCTGCAGGTGAAGGGGATGGGGGAATACAACGAACATTACGGCCACGAATCCGGCAATCTGCTGCTGCGGCGCATTGCCCAGATCTGGCGCGATCAGTTGCAGGAAGTGGAAGGCCACTGCGTGGCGCGGGTGGCCGGCGCCCGGTTCGCTGCGCTGTTGCCGCACCTGTCCCAGGACATGGCGCAGCAGAAACTGAAGCGCGCAATGGAGAGCATCCAGTTGCTGGACGCCATCAATCAGGGCGGTGCCAGCGTGCAGGTGTTTGCCGGCATGGCCAGCTGCCGGTTGGGTAACGATCCCCAGTTGCTGGAGGCCCAGGCCAGCGCGGCGCTGGAGCGGGCGCAGAACCTGCGCAGCGGCCATCTGGAAATCTACGATGAATCCGCCCACGGCGATGCGATGGCGCCCAATCTGCCGGGCATCACCAACTGGGCGGCCTTTTTGCGCGACGTGATCGATCACAAGCGCGTGGTGCTGCACTACCAGCCGGTGATGTCCTGCGTCGATCAGAGCCTGATGCACTACGAAGTGCTGGCGCGGGTATCGGTGGAGGGCAAGCTGGTCACCGCCGGCCATTTCATCCCGCTGGTGGAGCGCTTCGCCATGATTGCGGACTTCGACCGCATGGTGATCCGCCTGCTGATCGAACATCTGAAATCCCAGGAGCAGGGCACCCGGGTGCCGCTGGCCATCAACCTGTCCAGCCACAGCATCCGCACGGAAGGCTTCGATGACTGGGTGCTGGACGCAGTGGAACTGAATCCTGACATCGCGCCCTATCTGATTTTCGAAGTGCCGGAACTCACCGTGCGCACCGCCCATGGCAAACTGCGGCGGCTGGCGGCGGGCTTGAAAGAGGTGGGCGCCAAACTCACCATCGACCACTTCGGTACCACCAACAGCAGTTTTGGCTATCTGAGCGGCCTGCCGCTGTATTCCATCAAGGTGGACAATTCCTACATCCGCGACATCGAACGCAATCTGGATCACCAGTTTTTCGTGCAGTCCCTCGTGCGCATCGCCCACAGCCGCCAGATCCTGCTGACGGCGGAAATGGTGGAAGGCATCGAGCAATGGAATCTGCTGCGCCGGTTTCAGCTGGACGGCGCGCAGGGATACTTCCTGGGCGAGCCCCAGGCCGCCCGCGCGGCTGCCTGAACGCCTTGCGGGCCAGGGCCTAAACAGGTACGGTTACGGGCAGGAATCACTGCAGAGGATACGAGCTTGAGCACACAAGAAAACAAAGGCCTGGTGGCGAAAATCGTCCTGGGCATCGTGGGGATCTATTTACTGTTTGCGACAGGCCTGGGCGTTTACTGGAGCGACGAGCCCGAGATCTGGAATGTGAATTCGGCGGTCGAGCAGGATCTGGTGCCGTACAACGCGCCGCGGGCCCCCGGGTTCGCCACGACGTCCACCCTGATCCGTCTGGCGGACCTGCTGCTGGAAAAACCCGGCGGCTACCTGACCAACGACATCACGCCGCCGGGCCTCTGGCTGGATAACATTCCCAGTTGGGAATACGGCGTACTGGTGCAGATTCGCGACCTGACCCGCTCCCTGCGCAAGGACATCGCGCGGTCGCAGTCCACCTCGGTGGAGAATGCCGAGCTGGCCATCGCCGAACCCCAGTTCAATTTCGACAGCAGCAGCTTCTGGTTTCCCTCCTCCGAATCGGAATACCGCCGCGGCATCCTGTACCTGAAGAAATACCAGAAGAGCCTGGTGATCCAGGAAACCAACTCCGGCCAGTTCTATGCCCGGGCCGATAACCTGCGCAACTGGCTGGCGGACGTGGAAACCCGCCTGGGCAGCATGTCGCAGCGCCTGAGTGCCAGCGTGGGCAAGGAACAGCTGAATGTGGATCTGGCGGGTGACAGCGCGGCGACGCAGTCCGCCACCGCGCCCAGCGAGATGCGGGTGCAGACCGGCTTCCTGGAACTGGACGACGTTTTCTACGAAGCCCGTGGTGCCTCGTTCGCGCTGATTCACCTGCTGCGGGCCATCGAGATCGATTTCCATGACGTGCTGGCGAAGAAGAACGCGCTGGTGAGCATGCAGCAGATCATCCGCGAGCTGGAAGCATCGCAGCAGCCGGTGATGAGCCCGATGATCCTGAACGGCTCCGGCTTCGGCATGCTGGCCAACCACTCCCTGGTGATGGCGAACTACATTTCCCGCGCCAACGCCGCCATCATCGATCTGCGCCGGTTGCTGGAACAGGGCTGATCCGGCGTCCTGCCAACGGGTCGGGCCGCTGGGGTGGCCTGACCTGCTTTACCCCTCGCGCCGTGTGTCGCGGCCCAAGTGTCGAACGGTTTTCCACTTCTGAAGCCCCCTCATCTGCGTGGATTCTCTATCCCGCTGAAGATTGTACAAATTTTAATCATGGCACTCTTTCTGCTTATATTCTGATCAATAGATGGTCGAATCGGATAACAACAACGTTGTTAGGGGAGTGTTTCATGGGTCTTAAGCAGATAGTGACAGGATTAGGCATCGGACTGATGGCATCGGCTGCGCAGGCGGGTGTGATCTACAACCTGTCCGGCGCAGGCGTCTACAGTACCCAGGTAGCCGGTGCCACCACCGTGAATTTCAACGATGGTTCCTGTGGTGCCTATGTTGCTTGCTATGGCAACGGGGCGCTGGTCACCGGCAGCGTCTCTGGCAAGTACGCCTCGCCTTACGGCATCACCGACCGCTACCTGAGCGTGCCCTACCATTCCAGCAGCGGCAGCGTGACCCTGCAGCTGGACAGCACCTATGATTACTACGGCCTGTACTGGGGTTCGGTGGATACCTACAACCATGTGTCCTTCTATCTGGGCGGCAATCTGGTGGACACTTTCAGTGGTGGCGATCTGGCGCCGCTGATGGCGAACGGTGGCCAGGGTTCCTGGACATCGAACCGGTTTGTGAATTTCTTCTTCGATGGCGGTGACCTGTTCGACCGCATCGTGCTGACCAGCACCAACTACGCTTTTGAAACGGACAACCATGCGTTCGGAAAAGTGGCGGTGCCGGAGCCGGGTACGCTGGCGCTGTTCGCGCTGGGTCTGCTGGGACTGGGTCTGAGCCGTCGCTTCACCAGCTGATTCTCCATCGCAGGCGTCTGATCAGAAAAACCCGCTGCAAATGCCGCAGCGGGTTTTTTTATGGGCGATGATCCTGCTGCCGTTCCTCCCCGCGCAGATATTCGATTGCGCCGCGCCAAATCCTTAATTTTCCTACCACTTTGGTGGCATGCTTCTTGTTAACTCCTCCCCAGGTCAACACGTAATTCATCAAATTCAGGCGAAAAAGCAGTGTTTTGCACCATGCAAGTGCGAATTTGTCATCGGCACCCGAACTGATGCGCACCAGCATGACGCCTGAAGAGGGGAGAGAGGAACCAAAACGATGCTTTTTGGCCGTCAGGATCGCAAGAAGATCAAGATACTCGACAAACAGGTGACAGACTGGAAGTACACCACCTGTGGCTACTGTTCGACGGGTTGTTCCATTGAAGTGGGGCTGGATGCGCAGGGCCGTGCCGTGGCGACGCGGGGCGTGGCGAACGCCGATGTGAATCGGGGCAAGCTGTGCATCAAGGGGATTTTCGAGCACGAGCTGTTTGACGCGTCCGGGCGCGGCAGTGTGCCGATCGTGCGCGACAAGCCGTGGAATCCCTGGCAGCCGACCAACTGGGACAGCGCGCTGGACAAGATGGCGGGGGAGATCAAGCGCATCCAGAGCCAGTACGGCCGCGATTCTTTTGCGATCGTGTCCACCGGCCAGATCATGACGGAAGAGTTTTACACGCTGGGCAAACTGGTACGTGGCTGCATCGGCACCAACAATTACGATGGCAATACCACGCTGTGCATGGCGTCGGCGGTGAGCGGCTATACGCGCTCGTTCGGCTCTGACGGCCCGCCCGGTTGCTACGACGATTTCGAACACACCGAGTGCATGATCGCGTGGGGTTCCAATCTGCCGGAACAGCATCCGGTGATTTACTGGCGCCTGAAGGAAGCGCTGGAAAAACGCAAATTCCCGCTGATCGTGGTGGACCCCC
>JBMOPR010000887.1:0-4925 GCA_049323075.1 Pseudomonadota bacterium | reverse complement strand
GTGATCACAGACTCAGGTCACGCTTAACTGGGTGGCATCGCCACAACAGCAAGCGTGAGTCTAACGCATCTTCTGAAACTGTGCATGGTTTGAGCATGTGTTGGCCAGAATGAATTGATCAACCCAACAAGAAACCCGCCTGTGACAGCGGGTTTCCATGCAGGATTTTCAAGAGGCTGAAGCGGTGGCAGCGAGCGGTTCATCGATCAGTGCGAAGGCAACACAATTTGGACGTGATGAAGGAACAGGTTTGTAGCAACCCAGAGCATTGATCTCCCACAGTTTGTCGCTGGATTCCGGATCATTACGATCAATGACCAGGCGTTCCTGCCGAGCTTTCAGCCTTTCACGCCAGGACGGCGCCGGGTTGGCATCAGCAGGTGCGGATGCCACGGGTGTCGGGTCAACATTGGCCGTTGACGTTTCCTCAGCTTGAGACTCGGGCGCTTCTTCCGCCGATTCAGGTTGAGTGTTGTCGATGACCAGCTGGCCCTCTACCCAGGCTTTGCGGATCTGGAGCAGTGTGCCCTTGATGCAGGCACTCCACTGACCTTGCTTCGGCCCTTTTTTGTACTGAAAGACGTCAGCGCGGGTGTCACCGGCTTTGAATTCGACGAAGATTTTTTTGCCTTCGTTAAACGCCGCCTGCAATACCTGAACGGTCTCGATAGCCTTGGCTCCTACAACGCGGAGATCATACAGAGAGGATTCGCTCCTTCCGTTTTCGTTCTCGACGCCGTACAGCGCGCCGATCGATGTGCACCAGTAACCTTTGCCTTTGCCGTCCGGTTTCACAAACCGCAAGCGGTTGATGAAGCCCATACCAGCCGTGTGCAGGTTGTAGGCCCTGGGTTGAGCTTGAGTTGAAGTTGAAGTTTGAGTTGATGTTTGAGTAGTCATGGTATTTCTCCGTGGGTATGAGCCAATCCTTTGGACGAAATACCAACCCTTGCGGGTGATGGTTCGCCCGCAGGTGCGTGAGGATTAAATGAACTGCTTGGTGAAAAACGAGTGTGCTTGCCGAAATACTGCGTCAGGCTGCTTCGACCGCCACGCCCGCAAGATCGCTGTCGAAATGATAGTGTGCTTTCTGCGTGTCCTGGCCAGCGTTGTTAATTTTCAATATTGACCAGGACTTGATGTCTCCTTTAGCGCAAGGGTTAATAGCCGCGGGAACATCAATCCCTGTCGAGAAGTGAGTATTCCCGCACGAGGATGGTGGATAGTGAACGATTGGAAGAGGATAAAGGAGGAATGAAAAATGAACCGTTGTGTAACACAACCGAGGATTACAGGTTCATGTCCTCGTCAATGACCGGCGATACGCCGACATGGTGATGTGAAAATAGTACAGCTCATTTTTTCCGTCAATCGAATTGCTCCAGTACATCCACAGAGCAATTGGCTGCTGAAACGGGTTCGGCGCCAGCATCCGGTCTGGCATCCATCAGAAGTAATTGGATAGCGGTGATTTCGCCCGCGTGAAAGGGATAGCCTGCTACCAACGCGCGGTGAGCGCCGCGCTGGGTGGCGTCTTCACATTGACTGTCTGCACGCCCCAGAAAGAGGATTGGCAGCGGGAACGTTTCGCGCTGGCGCTTGAGGCGTTCGATCAGCAGCGCAGCTGCGGGCAGTGATCCATCCACCAGGATTCGTGAGGGACGAAGCGCCGACGCCAGTACCAGGGTCTGTTGCATGTCCAGGGCAACTGAAAGTAGCCACCGCGCCTGCAATGGCAGTCGCAGTGCCTGAGCCACTTCCTCGCTGGCGGCGATCAACACATGAGGGCGTTGGCGCAGGCGATATTGCCAACGCCAGTGTACTGTTCGTTTCAACAACCGGCTCTCTCCAGTGCTTGCTCGTGAAAGCGCTGGAAAGTCGCTGCGTCCAGATTTTCCCGCGCGATATCGAAAAATGCCCTGCGATGGGCATCATCGGTCCAGGTGGATTTTGGCTGAAACAGCTCGCTGTTGCGCTTGTAGATTTCGTCGCGCACGACCACCAGCCGTTTGTCTGCCGTTACACGCCAGTGAGCGCAGCCGTCAGCCAGTTTTTCAAACTGGACTTCGATGGGCGCCGAAAACAACGCCTGGGCGGGCAGATTCTTGTGTTGTGGTTTCGGGTAAATCAGTACGGATTCCCCCACATAGCGGCTTAGGTTCAAACGCCCGCGCTGGGCGTTCAGAAGGGGAGCGGGGATGGCAATGTCAGTCATGGACAATCCTTTGTGGTATTGATTCGGGTGGTCAGGAAACTGGTGAAGCCCAGGCGAAGAATCGGCAGCGGCGATCGCTGCACCCGTACATGGGCTTGCCGGCATTCGGGCCGGTTTTGACAGTCTTGTAGGTCACTGTGCCCGATTGGCAGAGCGGGCAGGCATCGCCGTTTTTGATGGCGGGATCGTGGCATGCACTTTTTTTTTGCGATTTCGTTTGTGTGCTGCGTGTCTTGTTGGTAGTGCTCGGCTTTTTCTTCCTGCCAGACGGCGTCGGCAAGGCCGATTCAGGCAAACGCCGCTTCAGTGCAGCCAGCTGGATGACTTCACCGTCCAGTTGGCGATTCACATCCCCCACCAGGGCCAGAAAGGTTTCCTGCTTGTGTGCGATGCGATCAAGACGTTCTTCGATGCTGGCGGTATAGGTCGTCTGGGCAAACGAGCAATGGTTCAATACCTCAAACAGCGCGACGCCCAGTTCGGTGGCATGCAGCTTGCGTTTGACAACCTCAATGTAGCCACGGCT
Source organism: Pseudomonadota bacterium (assembly GCA_049323075.1). Lineage (GTDB taxonomy): Bacteria > Pseudomonadota > Gammaproteobacteria > Pseudomonadales > Ketobacteraceae > Ch67. Next base: position 2,184 of record JBMOPR010000887.1, on the reverse strand, counting down.
CAACAGACCCTGCATGATGGCCGCGTAGGTGGATGGGCGGCCGATACCCTCTGATTCCAGTGCCTCGACCAGCGATGCTTCGGTGAAGCGTGCCGGCGGCTTGGTTTTGCAAGCCACCCACTGGCCACGGGTGGCGGTAAGGGTATGGCCGGGCACCAAAACAGGCAGGGCACAGTTTTTGGGAAGGCCATGACTTTCAGGGGCATCGTCACCCCGGGTATCCTCCAACTCAGTGCGATCGGCGGACATCAACAGGAGCCAACCGGCGTAGCGAAGCCTGCGCGCTCGTGCCACAAATCGAAGCGGCTTGTTTTCCAGTTGGGCCGTCAGGTGTATGGCCTGGGTGTCGTATTCGGCAGGTTTCAACTGGGTCGCCAATGCCCGTAACCAGATCAGTTCGTAGAGTGCCTGCAGACGAACCTGATCCGGATCACCCAGATGGATGCTTCGCACATTGAAATCGGTGGGACGAATCGCTTCATGGGCTTCCTGTGCGCCTTCTTTGGAAGTCCAGCGGGGAATGTCAGCAGCGATGTCGTTGGAGAAGTCGTTCGCGGACAGCCATTGCCGCGCCAGCTGCACGGCATCATCCGACAGGTTGGGATTGTCGGTCCGCATATAAGTGATCAACCCCTGTTCGTACAGCGTCTGTGCCAGTTTCATGGTGTCGGTGGGAGACAGTTTCAGTGCTACGCTGGCAGCCTGCTGCAGGGTCGATGTGATGAAGGGTGCCGGGGGCCTGCGCAATTCCGGTTCGGCCCTGTAGGTGTCCACGCGCACGGTGCGTACCTGCGCCACCTGCTGGGCAAAGGCGCGATCGGTCCAGTGTGTTTGATGGTCGGTCAACAGGTTCTGGGGTTGCCATTTGGCGCACCAGGCCGATTCAGCGTCAGATCCGAACACCAGATAGACATCGTAATAGTCCTGGGCAACGAAACGGCGGATAGCCAGTTCTCGCTCCACCACCAGCCCCACCGCAGGCGTTTGAACCCGACCGGCGGACAGTCCCCGCCGGTTGAACACATTGCCCACCACAGGCGATACCCGGTAACCCACCAGACGATCCAGCACCCGGCGTGATTCTTGTGCCCTCACCAGCTCCATATTCAGCTGTCGCGGTTGAGCCAGGGCTTTCTGTAGGGCGGTCTTGCTGATTTCGGCGAAGGCGATGCGCTGGTAGGATTTCAAACCCAGCGCCATCTTCAGATGCCAGGCAATGGATTCACCTTCACGATCCATGTCGGTCGCCAGATAAATGACATCAGCCTGCTGGGCGAGCGTGCGCAGTTGCTTCACAACATTGGCACCGCGCTCCGTCAACACGTAATGGGGGCGAAAGTCATTTTCGATATCGATGCCCATGTCGTTTACGGGCAGATCGCGCACATGGCCAACCGAGGCTTTCACAGTCCAGCCTGTGCCCAGCAGGGACTGAATTTTTTTCAGCTTTCCAGGCGACTCCACAATCATCAGTTTCATTGCAGACCTCATGACGCTGTTTTAAAGCGACCCTGCCGGGCACTGGTTATTTTGATGGGTGCGACCGTCAGGCGGCACTGCGTTTTTTACCGCGCGACTTGTCCGGAGCGGACTCTGGACCGATGACGGGGCGCACGCCGTCCGAGAAGGGAATATCACTGTCCTGAGTGGGATCAAGCGCAGAAGCGTCACTCAATGGCAATTGATCAGGCTCGCGGGTATTTTGCGCATTTTGCGCGCGGGGTTTGTATCGGAACGATTCAAGACTGCGCAGATCCGGAAAAATGAGCATCACGCGCAACTCGGGGCGTGAACGGGACTCACCGCTGTCCTTGTCGTTCCAGTGGCCAGACGAAAGATCACCCACCACATAGACCTTGTCACCTTGGCGGAAATGGCGTGCCACAATTTCTGCCTGCTCGTTCCAGAGGGTGGCGTCCACCCAAAAGCCGCGATCTTCGTAGTCATCTTCACCGCGTTTGCGGAAGTTCGATAGACACAGACGGACTTCCGCGATCGCGCGAGCTTCAGTCGGGGTATTGCCTGGGATGTATTTCAGTTTCGGATTTTCACCCAAACGGGCGTAGCCATGAATATCAGTCATGATAGGTCTCGCGTTAAAAGATTGAGGTTGAAATGCAGAGCCACTTAAACACAGCGAATTGAAAGTTGTCGTCCGAATTGCCTATTTGTATTCGTTGGGCA
>JBMOPR010000886.1:0-4933 GCA_049323075.1 Pseudomonadota bacterium | reverse complement strand
GCAACACATCCTCATAATCCACCTCGTTTTCGCCGTCGATATCTCCATCCAACAGCATGCGCGCCAGCGCATTCATCTCCTGCTGCAGTTCCGGCGCCTTGAATCCGACCGCAATGTAATACCCCAGCCGCTGGTACACCACTTCCGTCAGCACGTTAACCGTAAATCCGCTTTGTTTGAGCCGGCTGCCACTCAGCACCGCATGAAGCGGTGTCTGCAATGAACAGGTATCTGTTATCGGTTGCGGACAGGTCAGACTCAGGCTGTAAAGGATATCGTCCTGCAGCAGATCAATCGGTACTTGAAAGCTGAAGACACCATCAGAGGCGACCGTCGGCTGGAAATTTTCGAGCTCCACGTTGACGATCTTGCCGCGACGCGATTTGTTTTCGCTGGCCTGGGTGATATCGAGTTTGCTGATGGCAACCACGGCACCGGTCAGGGGCGTGCCTTCGATGGCAGCCTTGCCGCTGATGTTGATACCTATAGGAGGGCGTGGGCCCGCGGGGGCTTCGCCTCCGCCGCTACCGCCGCCACAACCGGACACAGCGGCGGCCAGCAGAAAAATTACTAAATGTAGACAGCTGGCAATCCGGGCCGTTGTCGAAATCACCTTTCGGGCGCTGCGCGAACGCTTGATGGCCATAACTTCCATATTGAATCCTGACGAATGACGGGTGGACCTGTGAATTCATTACCGGATGAAGACACTTTCCGGGGTGCCACTCGCTGCAGTCAGCCGCGTGGTGGAACCGCTGACCGTTTTACCGAAACGGCGGGAAATGTAAATGCGACTTTTGTAACCCCCTGAATCAGAGGCCCACAAAAAAGGCGGGGCCGCAGGGCCCCGCCTTCTTCATTCCATCAACCAATAATGCTTAGGAGAACTGGTTCATGGTGTTGTCTTTGCCCGCCGCTTTCAGCGCAGCTTCGCCAGCAAAGTATTCCTTGTGATCGTCGCCGATGTCGGAGCCGGACATGTTCTGGTGCTTCACGCAAGCGATACCCTGACGGATTTCCTTGCGCTGAACACCTGCAACATACGCCAGCATGCCTTCCTCGCCGAAGTAGCCCTTGGCCAGGTCGTTGGTGGACAGGGCAGCAGTGTGGTAAGTCGGTAGCGTGATCAGGTGGTGGAAAATGCCGGCCTGACGCGAACCATCCGCCTGGAAGTGCTGGATGCGGCGATCGGCTTCCAGTGCCAGTTCGGTGCTGTCGTAATCCACGCTCATCAGCTTGGCGCGGTCGTACTGGGAAACATCCTTGCCTTCTTTCTGCCATGCATCGAATACCTGCTGACGGAAGTTCAGGGTCCAGTTGAAGGACGGGCTGTTGTTGTAAACCAGCTTCGCGTTCGGAATCACGGCGCGGATGCGGTCAACCATGCCCTTGATCTGGCCAACGTGCGGCTTCTCGGTTTCGATCCACAGCAGGTCGGCGCCGTTTTGCAGGCTGGTGATGCAGTCCAGTACGCAGCGGTCTTCGCCGGTACCAGCGCGGAACTGGAACAGGTTGGACGGCAGGCGCTTGGGACGCAGCAGTTTGCCATTGCGGTTCAGTACCACGTCGCCATTCTTCATGTTGGCCAGCGACACTTCCTCGCAATCCAGGAACGAGTTGTACTGGTCACCCAGGTCGCCCGGCTCTTTGGTGTAGGCGATCTGCTTGGTCAGGCCGGCACCCAGCGAGTCGGTACGGGCAACGATAACGCCGTCGTCAACGCCCAGCTCCATGAACGCGTAGCGAACGGCGCGGATCTTGGCCAGGAAGTCTTCGTGGGGAACGGTTACCTTGCCGTCCTGGTGACCGCACTGCTTCTCGTCAGACACCTGGTTTTCGATCTGGATGCAGCAGGCACCCGCTTCGATCATTTTCTTGGCCAGCAGGTAAGTCGCTTCCGCATTACCGAAGCCGGCGTCGATGTCGGCAATGATCGGCACCACGTGGGTCTGGAAGTTTTCGATCTTGTTCAGAACGTCTTTTTCCTTGCCGGCGTCGCCAGCAGCGCGGGCCGCATCCAGTTCGCGGAACAGGCCGCCCAGCTCGCGGGCGTCAGCCTGGCGCAGGAAGGTGTAGAGTTCTTCGATCAGGTTGGCAACGGAGGTTTTCTCGTGCATGGACTGGTCGGGCAGCGGGCCGAACTCGGAGCGCAGGGCCGCGATCATCCAGCCAGACAGGTACAGGTAGCGGCGCTTGGTGGTACCGTGATGCTTCTTGATGGCGATCAGTTTCTGCTGACCGATGAAGCCGTGCCAGCAGCCCAGGGACTGGGTGTACTGGGAAGAGTCTTTGTCATAGGCAGCCATGTCTTCGCGCATGATCTTGGCAGTGTACTTGGCGACATCCAGACCGGTTTTGAAGCGGTTCTGCAGACGCATGCGGGCGACGTATTCGGGGCTGATCGCATTCCAGCTGGGGCCGTTGGCCGACACAACGGTCGCGGCCTGGTCGATGTTCGCGGAGTAGTTGGACATGGTGAATCCTCTAGTTGGAGGTAACGGGTTTTGCTCAGTGTCCGTTGACGAGCCGGTGCTGCTATGCACGCCCCAGACCACAGATGGGCGCATTCTATGGATTGAGCGGGCATAAAAGAAATCAATGATTCATATACTCGCTATTTTTTGCGTGAATGATGTCTGCAGCCCGCGTCGCCCCTGACTTGCAGCCCACCTGGACGCGCGCTGTCCAGGCGGGGAAGCAGGATTGGACCCGCCGGTCATTGTTGCCGCTGGCGCCCGCGTCAATTTGATCCGGGTCATAAACCGGTTCGAAAGGGGGCCAATCCGGCCGGTGGGCACCTGTGTCATGCCCCGGTCGGGTGTTACTCTCTGGATCCTCAAGTTCCACAACGGATGAATCGGGGGTTTGACCATGAAAAAGCAAATGATGGTAGCGGTGATGTTGATGGCGGGCGGTATGGCGGGATGCGCCACCACGTCCGATCTGGAAGCAGTGAAGGCGATGGCGCAACAGGCGCAGGCTGATGCCGCCCGTGCCCAGCAGACGGCGGATAACGCGCAGACAGCTGCCAACCAGGCGGCAGACAAGGCGCAGGCCGCTGAAGCAGCTGCCAACGCGGCTGCGTCCAGGGCCGATGCGGCCGAGGCGTCTGCCAATCAGGTGAACGAGAAGATCGACCGCATGTTCAAGAAGTCGATGATGAAATAAGCGCGCTGTCCCGGCGGGACGGCACCGAAGGCACGGCGGACGGGTTACGGCCTGTCCCCGTGCCTTTTTCGTTAGCGGATCACCACCCGCATGCCGATATAAAGATGCGGGGTCAGGGCGTCGATCTGGCCGTTGTCCAGTGCCACGCAGCCCCGGGTCCAGTTGTACTTGCGATGCAGGTCCAGGCGCACCGGTCCCAGTCCATGAATGCCGATCATCCCGCCCAGAGGTGTGTCATAGGGTGGCCGGCGTCCTGCGTGTTCCGCCTTCAGGATTTCCATATACTGCTCGAACGTGATCCGGCGCTGGTCCAGGGCTTTCTTGGCATGGGCCTCGGTTGGATAATTCAGGCTGAAAAAGCGGTGGAACTGGCTGGCGTGATTGATGCCGTCAATGCGGAATTCCCCCGTGGGGGTGCTGGTGTCGCCCTTGTAATGGACGGGCTTGGTGCCCAGCCGGCCGAAAGCCACGTCGCCGTAGCGGGCCAGTACCTTGTCGCCCCGCATCAGGCTGAGGGTGGCAGTGGCGCTGTCGATCAGCAGCCAGGTGTGGTGGTCAGTGGCGCTGGCGGCAACCTGCACAGCGTTCGGAGTGGCAGACGGAACCGTTTCGGCCCGGGCACCTCCAACGATCATCAGCAACAGCAGCAACGTCAGGGTGTGGCAACACAGGCTTTTCAGGTGGAATGCTAACCGGCAGCAGGCAGTAGGCATGGGCAATACAACAGGTTTTTATAACAGGATGATGAGGCAGTGTAGGCGATGGCTGCCCGGCTTGGCGATGCTGGCAGGATGCAATCTGGCACTGGCGGCTACGTTCGATCTGCCCACCGATGGTTCCACTGTTGTCGGCGCGCCCCGGGTAGTGATTCCCATCGGCGACAATACGCTGCTGGATATCGCCCGCAAGCTGGATGTGGGGCACCACGAAATCACCTGGGCCAATCCTGGCGTGGATGTGTGGATGCCGGACGATGCCGAGCGTGTGGTGGTGCCGTCGCAATTCATTCTGCCGCCCAAGCCCTGGACCGGCATTGTGCTGAACATTTCCCAGCGCCGTCTGTTTTATTTTCCCGCTGCCGCCAAAGGCCAGCCGGCGAAGGTGATCACGTTTCCGGTCAGCATCGCGCGGGAGGGCTGGTCGACGCCACTGGGTGTGACCAAAGTGGTGGCCAAGCACAAGGACCCGGCCTGGTTTGTGCCCAAGAGCATCCAGGCGGAACACAAGGCTGATACCGGTGAGGAGTTTCCGGAATATTTTCCGCCGGGGCCGGACAATCCCATGGGCATGCTGGCGATCCAGCTGGGATTCAAGAGTATTTTCATCCATGGCACCAACCGGCCCTGGGGGGTGGGGATGCGCACCAGCCACGGTTGTCTGCACCTGTATCCGGAAGATGCGGCCGAACTGTTTCCGCTGATGAAGGCGGGTATTCCCGTGCGGGTGATCGATGAGCCGGTGGTGGCGGGCGTCAGCAATGGCCAGTTGCATCTGGCCAGTTACGAACCGGTGGCTGAATATGGCACCACGCGGGATCTGATGACGCGGGCGGTGCTGGCATTGGCGCCGTTCCTGCAGGCGTCGGTGCAGCCGTTGCCTGATCCGCAGGCCAAACCTGCGAAGGCAGCGCCTGTGCCGCGTTACACAGTGGATTGGGACAAAGTGAAAGCGTCTATTGCATCGCCGCAGGTGCTGCCGCTCTCCATTGCGCCGGAGGGAATCAGTCTGGCGCAGAAACTGGCGGCGGTGACACCCGAGGTTTACG
>JBMOPR010000885.1:0-4937 GCA_049323075.1 Pseudomonadota bacterium | reverse complement strand
TGCATTGCCACAACGATCTGGGCCTGGCGGTGGCGAACTCGCTGGCGGCGGTGGCCAATGGCGCGCGTCAGGTGGAGTGCACCATCAACGGTCTGGGCGAACGTGCCGGTAACGCTGCGCTGGAAGAAATCGTCATGGCGGTGCGCACGCGCAGCGATTTCTTTGGTGTGGAAACCACCATCAACACCCAGGAAATCGTCCCGACGTCGCGGCTGGTGTCGTCCATCACCGGCTTTCCGGTGCAGCCGAACAAGGCGATTGTGGGTGCCAACGCGTTCGCGCACGAATCCGGCATTCACCAGGACGGCGTGATCAAGCACCGCGAAACCTACGAGATCATGAAAGCCGAAGACGTGGGCTGGAATGCCAACCGCATGGTGCTGGGCAAGCTGTCGGGCCGCAATGCATTCCGCGCGCGGCTGGATTCCTTGGGCATCGCGTTCAAATCCGAGCAGGAACTGAATGAAGCCTTCCAGCGCTTCAAGGAACTGGCGGACAAGAAACACGAAATTTTTGATGAAGACCTGCAGGCGCTGGTGAGCGACACCCAGAAATTCGCCGAGAGCGAACGCTTCGCGCTGGTGTCGCTGGGTGTGTGCTCGCAGACCGGCGAAATTCCCAATTGCAACATCGTGCTGACCGTGGATGGCGCCGAAAAACGCGCGCAGAGCGAAGGGGCCGGCCCGGTGGATGCCACCTTCAAGGCCATCGAGAAAATCGCCGACAGCGGCACCAGTCTGGAGCTGTACAACGTCAGCGCCATCACCAGTGGCACCGATTCGCAGGGCGAAGTGACCGTGCGCCTGGAGAAGGGCGGTCGCATCGTGAATGGCCACGGTGCCGACATCGATATCGTGGTGGCATCCGCCAAGGCGTACCTGAACGCACTCAATCATCTCGCGGTGGCCGGCAAGGCCAATCCGCAGACCAGCGGTGTGTAAACCATGATGCAGGAAGCGCAGCGGCTGGCGTATCTGAACGCACTGGGCATCACCCAGTATGTGCCGCTGGCGCCCATTGCCGGCGCGCCGGTGTTGCCGGAGCTGCAGGAAGCGGATGATCCCGGTTATGCGCCGGAGGATCTGCTGGTGCGGGAATCGACGTCCCGCTACGTCGATGAGTCAATGCCGGTTACGGTGCAACCGGTAGCCGCACCGGACTTCAAGGCAGAAGAAGCCGATACCGAAAAAGCCGTTGCCGGAAAAACGGTGACGGTTCCGCAGCAGGCTTTCAATGAAATTCCTGCTGCCAGTAACATTCCTGCTGCCAGTAACATTCCTGCTGCGAGTGACATTCCGGTGCTGGATCTCAGCAAGGTCAAACCGGAACGAGCCCCGGTGACGGCGCCCGCCAAACCGGCGGCCGGCCTGCGTTTCGCCCTGGCGGTCGTTACCCTTCCCCAGCGCCTGCGCCTGATCGTGGAACTGGCCCAGCCGGATGCGCCGGGTTTTTCCGCCCAGGAGCACCGTCTGGTCAGCGATCTGCTGCTGGCCCTGGATGCCAAAACGGAATTGAATGACAGCGCCACCAAACTGTTCCGCTGGCCGCTGGTGAACAATCCCCGCATTGCCGCCGACGCCAGTGCTACCCGCGACGCCCTGTTCGCGTTTCTCGCCGGCGCGCAGGAGGCGCAGGCAGTTCCCGCCATTGCCTTCATCGGCACTCGCGCTGTCCGCAGTCTGCACAGTGCCGAACCGGGATCGCTGTTTGAACTGCCTGGAATCTCCGGTCGTTGTCTGGTCACCCACAGTCTGAAAGACATTCAGCAGGACTGGCGCCTGAAGCCGGCGCTGTGGTCCCACCTGCATTCCCTGCTGTCGCCCGCATCCTGATCCGCCATGCAATTCCAGCTGATGACCGAAGGCCTGCTCCCCGCCGTGATGGATATCGAGGAGCGCGCCTACCGCTGGCCCTGGACCGAGGGCATGTTCCGCGACAGCCTCAACAGCGGCTACCTGTGCCATGTGCTGGCCGATTCTGGCCAGTTGCTGGGTTACACGGTGATTTATGTGGCGGTGGGCGAAAGCCACATTCTGAACATCTGTGTCGAGCCAGATAAACAGGGTCTGGGAATTGGTCGCATGCTGTTGCGACATGCCCTGGAGTGTGCGGTGGACCACGGCGCAGAACAGGCGTTTCTGGAAGTGCGGCCCAGCAACCTGCCCGCGATCGGCCTGTATGAGTCGATGGGCTTTGTGCAGGTGGGCTTGCGCAAGGAATATTACCCGGCCGGTGACGCCCGCGAGGATGCGCTGGTGTATCAGGCGGATCTGGCCGGTTTCAGCCGCTCCAAATAGCGCCCCTCTCTTTCCGCAGTTCGTTACGCACCTTTCCACTTTCTTGACTATGTTTCTCTAACCGGGTTGCTGGTGCAGGCGCATTCGCGCTGCCCTGGCGAGATGGATCTCGGCGTTGCATTGTTCATGCGCATCAAGCCACGCGAATCAAGGAGCGCCCCATGAAACTGACTACTCCCACCGTCGGACCGATTGTTGGTCATACCACTCCTACCGAAACCCGACTCTGGTTTCGCGGCCGGTTCGAGGCCACCAAACCCAAGGGTTACCGCCGCTGCTTTGGTGCGGTGCGCTGGCGCGAGGCGGGCAAGGACTGGCTGGGGCAGAAGGTGGGCAAGATGTCACCCAATTTCGACATGACCGGCGTGTTCCCCCTGCTGAAGCTGAAAGCGGCCACCCTGTATGAATACCAGGCCGGCTGGTTTCTGGTGGATTCGGAACTGGACAGCGTGCAGCACAGTGAATTCAACTGGGATCAGTTGCCGCTCTGGCGTTTCAAAACGCCGGCCGACACCGCCACGGCCGGTCATTCCGTGGTGGTGGGTTCCTGCCGCTACCTGCTGAAACTGTTCGGCGGCGAGATTTTCGATGATCGCGGCGACAAAACGTTTCACTCCGTTCTGGTACAGCACCGTAGCCGGCCTATTGACGCGCTGCTGATGGTGGGTGACCAGATCTACGCAGACGACCTCAATTTCATCTCGCCGGACCGCAAGCTGGACCAGTTCCTGGAACGCTACCAGGAAGTGTTTTCCCAGGATCACGTGCGCCGCCTGATGTCCGAAGTGCCCACCTACATGATTCTCGACGATCATGAAATCGAGGATAACTGGCCCAACAAGGCCACCAACAAGGACATGGCCACGCTGTACCCCCATGCCATTCACGCCTACCAGATTTACCAGTGCAGCCACAGCCCCGTATTCGAGCTCGACAAGGAAGGCTGGGTGACCGGCACGCCCACCCGCTTCTGGTACACCTTCAGCAAGGGCTGTGTGGACTGGTTTGTGATGGACGTGCGCTCCGAACGGCTGTGGCATGGTGATCCGGCGCGGCGGCAAATGATCAAGTCGGTGCAGATGAACGCATTGCTGCAGTGGCTGTCGGAGGGCTCCGACAGAGTGAAAATGATTGTCACATCAGTGCCCTTCATTCCCGATCTGCGCACGGATGCCGACGACAAGTGGGGTGCCTATCTGGCGGAACGCAGCAAGATTCTGGACCACATACTGGCCAACAAGATTCGCCGTGTCGCCTTTGTGTCCGGCGACGTGCACTGTTCCTTCACCAGCCAGATAACAGCACCGGACGATCCGCAGTTCAGGGTTTACAGCATCATTTCGTCGTCACTGTTCTGGCCCTACCCGCACATGGAGAAAAGTGATTTCATCTTCAAGGGCGAGCTGGCCACCAGCGGCAAGCACAAGTATGTGATGGGCAAGTCATCAACCGTGCATTCACAGGATAATTTCGCGCGGCTGGATATTGATTTGAACGGCATCCAGGTGGCGTATTTCGAACGCAAGGGCAAGGCGCTGGGGCGGGCGATCACGTTGCCCTTCTGATGTTTTGTTCCAATGCGTTGGACCCATGACCTTTGTCAAAAGACGATTTCTGTCCATCCCTATAGTGCATGGCAGGAATTGCCAGCCATAACCGAGTGCAAAGATATGCACAGAAACCTGCTACGCGACATTCTGAAGGAACCTCTATTGCACTTCGTGCTGATTGGCGGGGCGCTGTTTGCCGGCTACTCGGTTTGGGGCCAACGCAGTGCCGCGCCGGATTCGGTGCAGGTCACCTCGGCCGACATTCAGCGTCTCAGCGGATTGTGGTCCAAGCAATGGAACCGGACACCGTCGGCGCAGGAACAGCAGGAGCTGATCCGGGATCACTTGGAGGAAGTTCTGCTGGCGCGGGAAGCGATAGCCTTGGGGATGGATCAGGATGACATCATTATCCAGCGGCGTCTGGCGCAAAAAATGAAATTTCTGCTGGACGATACCCTGCGCATCGCCGAGCCTGACGATGCACTGCTGCGCGAGTTTCATGCCCGTCATGCCGGACTGTTCCAGCAGCGGGCACGCGTGTCCCTGACCCAGTATTTCTTTTCCAGCCAGGATGCCGCGCTGAAAGGTTTGCAGGCACTGCAGCAGAACGACGCAGCAGCAGTGGGTGAACCGACCCTGCTGGAGCAGGATATTCAGGCGGTGGACCAGCAGATCCTGGCCAATCTGCTCGGAGCGCCCTTCGCCGAACAGGTCTTTGCATTGCAGCCATCGCGCTGGTATGGCCCCCTCGCATCCGGTTATGGCTTTCATCTGGTTCGCGTCAACCGGCATGACGCGGCACGTCCACTTCCGTTCGAGGAAGTGCGCGGGCACGTGCTGGCGGAATGGACCCGTGTCGAACAGGAAAAGGCCAGGCAGCAATACTTTGCCACGCTGTTGCAGAAATATCAGGTGGAAGTGGATGAGGCACTGAGTCCTGCGATGGGTCCGGACCGGGTGTCGCAGGTGGCACCATGAAGCAGCTGCTGTGCGTGTTGTTGCTGTTGCTGACGGGGCCAGCCTGGTCACACGAAGTGCGGCCGGCCTATCTGGAGTTGCGGGAAACCGAACCCGGCATTTTCGCTGTGTT
>JBMOPR010000884.1:0-4940 GCA_049323075.1 Pseudomonadota bacterium | reverse complement strand
CGGAAATGAACCGGTTATCGGGAATTCAGCGGGATTTCAGTTCCTGCTGAACCGCGTCCGCCTTGCGCACCCAGGGCGTCTGCTGCTGAAGTGCCGCAGGCAAACGCTTGACGCCGGCCTTCGCTGTCTCGTAGTCCGGGTAGTCACCCTGCACCACGACAAACCAGGGTTTGCCCTGACGCTGGGTACGGTAATAGGTGACCTGCTTCAGGCTGGGATATTGGGCCAGAAAGCGCTTCAAGGTAGCTTCCTCACTGGCCCCAAGCAACTGGATGACATAGTGGCTGGGCGGCAACCCCTGCAACCAACGAGTGCGGGCATCGCCCGCCGACGTGGTTGCCACGGCCGGCTTGGCCGGCGCAGGCTTGACCGGTTTGGGCGCTTCCATCACTGGCGCCGGTTCGCGCACTACCGGCTGAACTGAAGGGGCGACAGCATCAGCCACCGGCGGGGCCGGCGAGTCAACGCTTGCGCCAGCGACAGGCGCCGACGGTGACATCTGCTGAACGGTGTCTGCAGCCCCTTGGTCCCCGGTTTGCGAGGTCTCTGCTACGGGTGTGGCAGGCTCAGCAGGCACAGCAATGCTCGCCGGCTCAGAAGCGGCCGGAGGCGGCGGATTGGACTGCTCGGCCACCCGCGCCACTTCCGCAAACCGGTCTTCTGCCGGCACGCTTTCTGCCACCGGTTGCGCCGCATTCTCCAGCACAATCCGGTTGCCGGGCACCGTTGTGGCAACGTCACCGCCAGCAGGCTCCTGATCGTCTCCCAGTAACGCCAGGCCAGCGACCACCACGACCAACGCCACCAGCGCCCCAATATGCAACCAGGGCAGTCCGGGACTGGTTGCCACTGGCCTGGCAGCAACGGGCTGTGCCGGGATGGCGTCCAGCAGTAGTTCCCGAGCAACCGCATTGATGCGGGCCAGATTGCCGCCACTGTTACGGACAATGTTGTCGAGCTGGGATGCATTGAACGTAGCGCTGCCCAGGCCGGCTGACTGCAGGCGGAACCGCAGATATTCAGCAATTTGCTCGGGTGTAAGGGGATCCATGTAGAGAACATGGCTTTCCGGCAACGCCTCCACCAGAGCTCGGATATGGGGCGCATGCTCTATTTCCGGCGCACCCACCACCAGCAGAAACTTCACCGGCAAGCCAGAAGCCACACCCAACAAGGCTTTCAGATCGGCAATGCTTTCCCCATCGAGTTGCTCGGCGTCCCGCACGACGCAGAGCAGGGTCTTGGATTCCTCATCGGCGGCACCGGCCAGCGCAGGCACCAGCTCCAGATAGTTTTCCAGAGTAATCGGATGCAGGCTGCGCCACGGCTCTTCCAGACTGGTCAGCAGCTGCTGGAATGACAGCATGACATTGGCCTGCAGGTCGGCCACGTCGAACAGATCCGGGTCGAGTTCGTCCAGCAGATAGTCAACCAGCGTCTCCTTGCCCACGCCACTGGCACCGGCCAGCACTACCAGCCCCGGTCCATAACGCAGCAGGTGTTGCAGCTGTTCGACGATTTCCGTGCGGCCGGCACCGGGAAAGAAAGGCGCCCCTTCCGGCGGATCGGTGAAGGGATCCCATTCCATGGGCATGTTGTCGTCCATGCGGGCTACGTCCTTTTGCATCACTGACATGGGTTTCCCTGCCTGTTCATGGTGGTCCTATAAATTGGAGAGCGTTTCTGCCGAATAGTGCGCCAGTGTCGCACGCAGGTTGGCTGGTGAAAAGTCGTTGGTCACGATTGCCTCGCCCAGCTTGCGCAGCAGGACCAGACGGATGCGGGAATCGAGGTTCTTCTTGTCCACCGCCATCTTGTCCAGGTACGTTTCCGCCGACATTGCATCCGGCCCTCGCACGGGCAACCTGGCAGCGCGCAGCAACGCTTCGGTGCGCTGAACATCGGCAACACTGAGCATGCCTTCGCGGCAGGAGAGGTCCGCTGCCATCAGCATGCCGGCGCCTACTGCTTCCCCGTGCAACCATTCACCGTAACCTTGTGCGGTTTCGATGGCATGTCCGAACGTGTGGCCGAGATTGAGAATGGCCCGCAAGCCGCCCTCACGCTCGTCTGCGCCCACCACTTCCGCCTTCACTTCGCAGGAACGACGGATGGCATGGGTCAGCGCAACCGGGTCGCGCTGCAGCAGGGCGGGCATGGCGCCTTCGAGCCAGGTCATAAAGTCCGGATCACGGATCAGACCGTACTTGATCACCTCGGCCAGCCCAGCCACCAGTTCCCGCTCCGGCAGGGTGTTCAGGGTGTCGGTATCCGCGATCACACAGCGAGGCTGGTGAAACGCACCGATCATGTTCTTGCCAAGGGGATGATTGACGCCGGTCTTGCCGCCCACGGAGGAATCCACCTGGGACAGCAGCGTAGTAGGAATCTGGATGAAATCGACGCCGCGCTGGTAGGCGGCTGCGGCAAATCCGGTGATGTCGCCGATCACGCCGCCACCCAGCGCCACCAGTGTGGTGGTCCGGTTATGGCGATGCTGCAGCAGCGCGGTGAAAATCTGATTGAGGGTATCCAGGGTTTTGAACTGTTCACCATCAGGGAGCACCAGCGTGTCGACTTTGAAGCCGGTGAGCCCTGCGACCACCTGATCCAGATACAGCGGTGCAATGGTGGTGTTGGTAACCACCAGCAGCTGCTTGCCATGCAATGGCGGCAGCAGGGAGGGAAGTCGGTCCAGCAGTCCGGACCCGATGTGGATGGGGTAGCTACGCTCACCCAGTTCGACGCGAAGAGATTCCATGACGCACCTGTCGGATTGAACAGGCCGCCATTCTAGCAATATCCGGCACCCGAACCCTAGCGGGCAGGCAAATCAGGATTCCTGCGCCAGCATGTCGACAATCTGGGTGGCAACATCCTTGATGTTGGCGGCATCGGTGTCCACCACGTGATCCGCCACTTCCAGGTACAGGGGCTCCCGGATCTTGATCAGTTCGGTGAGCACCTTGCGCGGCTCGGCATGCTGCAGCAGGGGACGCTTGCGATCCTTGGCGGTGCGGGCCAGCTGCTGGTCGATGGATGCTTTCAGGTAGACGACGATGCCGCGGGAACTGATGGCGCGACGATTGGACTCGCGGATGACTACGCCCCCGCCAGTAGCCAGCACGATGCCCTGGCGCTGGGTGAGCTCGTCGATGACCGCCTCTTCCCGCCGACGGAATCCTTCCTCGCCCTCCACATCAAAAATCCACGGAATGTCAGCCCCGGTACGGGCTTCGATTTCATGGTCGGAGTCTACGAATTCGTAATTGAGCAGCTGGGCAAGCTGGCGCCCGATGGTGCTTTTGCCGGCACCCATCGGGCCTACCAGAATTACATTGGAACGATTGGTCATGCCAGATTATTTCACCGCCAGCACATCGTTCACAACACGGGGAGTAATGAAGATCAGCAGCTCTGCCTTCTGGCTGGTGTTGTTGTTGTAGCGGAACAACCGGCCAATGACAGGCAGATCACCCAGGAACGGGGTCTTCACGGTTTCCTTCACATCTTCGGAGCGGAACACGCCACCCAGCACGATGGTCTGCCCATTGTCGACAATGACGCTGGTTTCAATCGCGTTGGTGTCGATGGACGGTACCCCGTTGAACAGGGAGCCGACGGAATCCTGGTTGATTTTCAGATCCATGATGATGCGACCGTCCGGTGTGATCTGCGGAGTCACTTCCAGTCCCAGCACGGCTTCCTTGAAGGAGGTGGAAGTTGCACCACTGGAAGATGCTTCCTGGTAAGGAACTTCAGTACC
The DNA here is from genome assembly GCA_049323075.1 of Pseudomonadota bacterium. GTDB lineage: Bacteria > Pseudomonadota > Gammaproteobacteria > Pseudomonadales > Ketobacteraceae > Ch67. Next base: position 1,174 of record JBMOPR010000884.1, on the reverse strand, counting down.
GGACTGGATTTTTGCAGTCTGCTGGTCGGCAGTCAGTACCTTGGGCGTAGACACGATATCCGCACGACCATCGGATTCCAGCGCTGACAACTCAAGATCCACCAGACCGTGATCGACGTCGAAGTAGCCCAACGCGAGTCGGCTGGCCTGTGCCGCAGTGGCGCCGAGGTCGATGCCGAGACTGCCATCGCCGACCTGAATCGTCTGCTCATCAAGTGATTCGTTGATTCCTTCGCGGTTACCGTTCACAGCCCACCCGCCACGATCGGTGGCCGGTGTATCGTTGTAGTGGGCATAGCCCCACTTCACACCCAGCTCTTCAGCCGCATCGGATCTTGCGATCACAATCCGCGCTTCGATCATCACCTGCTTCACGGGGATATCGAGCTGCTCCAGCATGAAGCGTACCTCATCGATATTGCTCGCAGTATCCTGGATCAGCATCACGTTGGTCCGCTCGTCAACCGTAATGGTTCCACGCTCACTGAGGAATCCGGACGCTTTTACAAGATCGGAGACTTCTTTCGCCTTGGCATAATTTACGGTCAGGTACTCGGTACGCAGCGGCGCAAGCTCCTTCACCTGTTTCTGCGATTCCAGCTCCAGTTTCTCGCGGGCCGCAATTTCATCCGCAGGCGCCACCAGCATCACGTTACCAACCTTGCGCTTGTCCAGCCCCTTGGTTTTCAGGATCAGGTCCAGCGCCTGATCCCAGGGCACATTTTGCAGCCGCAGGGTAATACGCCCGCGTACCGTATCGCTGGCTACCAAGTTAAGTTCTGTGAAATCGGCAATCAGCTGCAGCACGGAGCGCACTTCGATATCCTGGAAATTCAGCGACAGTTTTTCGCCCGTGTACTGGAATTTCTCCTTGCGCTTGCGATCCAGCTCCGCGCCGGTAACCGGCTTGACGCTGATAGTGAACGTCTCGTCAGTCTGGTACGCCATGTATTCGTATTCGCCGGTGGCAACAACCGAAATTCGGGCATTGCCGCCCTGGGCCACCGCGTCAATGGTTTTGACGGGAGTCGCGAAATCCACCACGTCCAGACGGCGATGCAACGCTTCCGGCAGTGAAACGCCCACGAATTCCGCGACAATCTTGCCACCTTCTTCACGCAGATCCACTGGCGCATTGCGATCAGAGAGGGTAATGATCACCTGGCCCTCGCCC
>JBMOPR010000883.1:0-4951 GCA_049323075.1 Pseudomonadota bacterium | reverse complement strand
TGATGGACTCCTGCTTCCAGAGCTCGGCGCTGGCCACCATGCACGAGGAATTCGATTCTACGAAAGTGGATGCCATCTACATTCCGTTCGCGCTGGAAAACCTGCGCTTCTTCCGCAAGCCCACGTCCACCCTGTGGTGTCACGTGAAGATCAAGAACCCGCCGGAAGATCCGAACGCCGTGCTGGAAAGCTTCTCGCACACGATCCAGGTGTACGACGATCAGGGCAATATTCTGATCGACGTGGAAACCCTGCACAGCAAGCGCGCGCCGAAAGAGGCGTTGCTGCGGGCGCTGCGCAAGGACGCGTTTGAAAACCACTATGAGGTTCACTGGAAAACCCAGAGTATTCCGGCGGATCAGGAGTTCAAGCCGCTGCAGAACACCTATCTGGTGATTGGCGAAGCCACTGCGCTGGCCAACGTGTTGCGCGCAGAACTGGCGGCGAAGGATGTGAAAACGCTGCAAGTGGTGTGCGACAGCAGCGCCAGCTACGCGCACAGCGATGGCAAAGTCACGCTGAACCCGGAAGACGGTGGCCAGTGGATGACGCTGATCCAGAGCGTGGGCGGTATCGCCAACGTGGGCGGCCTGATCTATGTGGCGCCGGATGCCGTACTGGCGGACGGCGTGGAAATCATGGATCTGGAAATCCGCATGTTCTCGCCCATCCTGAACATGCTGAAGGCACTCCAGCTGATGTCCGGTTCGTCGTCGCCGCGCCTGTGGTGCGTGACCCAGTCCGCCGTTGCCGCACAGCGCAGCGACACCGACCTGAACCCGGCGCAGACCGCGCTGCTGGGCTTCGGCAAGGTGCTGGACATGGAGCATCCGGAATATTCGTCCGTGCTGATCGATGTGGATGCGGAAAGCGACGAGCGTGCCGCCCGTGCCATCATCACCGAACTGCAATTGCCGGCGAAGGAAAAGCAGGTTGCCTATCGTCGTGGCAGCCGCATGGTGGCCCGTCTGGCGCGCACCGGCGTTGCCGCGCAGGGCATGCCGATTCCGCCGGCGCCGTACCGTCTGATCATCGAGAAGAAAGGTACGTTCGAAGATCTGAAGTTCGTGCAGTTCACGCCGCGCGTACTGGGTTCCACCCAGGTGGCCGTGAAAGTGCTGAGCGCCGGTCTGAACTTCCGCGACGTCATGGGTGTACTCAACGTGTACCCGGGTGAAGCCGGTCCGCTGGGCGGCGAATGTATCGGTGAAATCATCGAGCTGGGCAGCGAAGTCAAGAAATATAGCGTGGGCGATGTAGTGATGATCCCGCTGACCGAGTCGTGCATGAGTACCCAGACCATCGCTGAAGAAGCCTTGATCTGCCGCGTGCCGCGCAACCTGTCGCTGAATGAAGCCTCAACCCTGCCGGTGGTGTACTGCACTGCGCTGCATGGTCTGAAGAACCTGGCCAAACTGAAGAAAGGCGAGCGCGTACTGATTCATGCGGGCGCCGGTGGTGTCGGTCTGGCGGCGATTTACATCGCCAAGCATATCGGCGCGGAAGTGTTTGCCACCGCTAGTGAGAAGAAGCGCGATTACCTGCGCAAGATCGGTGTCGAGCACGTGTTCGATTCCCGTTCGCTGGATTTCGCCCAGGAGATCCGCCGCGTAACCGGTGGTGAAGGTGTGGACGTGGTGCTGAACTCGCTGGCCGGTGAATTCATCACCACCAGCATGGCGCTGCTGAATCCGGGCGGCCGCTTTATCGAAATCGGCAAGGCGGACATCTGGACCCAGGATCGCGTGCAGGCATTCCGTACCGACATCACCTACGAAGCGTTCGACCTCGTTATCGTTACACTGCAGAACCCGCTGCAGCTGAAGGAACTGATGGACGAGATCGTCGACAACGTGGAAGCCGGTCATTACAAGGCGCTGCCCTACACCGTGTTCAAGCACAAGGAAGCGATGGAAGCCTTCCGCTACATGGCGCAGGGCAAACACATCGGCAAGATCCTGATTAACCGCGACGATCCTGCGATCACCATCAAGCGCGACCGCTCGTACCTGATCACCGGTGCCAGCGGCGGTCTGGGCATGCTGTTCGCGAAGTGGTTTGCTGAACAGGGCGCAGGCGAAATCATCCTGGCCGCACGCCGCGACGTGCGTGAACTGGATGCCGCCGGTGTTGCTGCGATCGAGGCGCTGGGAGCGAAAATCACCACCGTGAAAGCCGACACTGCGGATCGCGCATCGGTGCATGGCATGATCGAAAGTGTGAAAGGTAGCAGCCTGCCCCTGGCTGGTGTCATTCACGCCGCCGGTGTGCTGGCCGACGCCTTCGTGGTGAACCAGGACATCGCCGGATTCAGGAAGGTCATGGGTCCGAAGCTGGCCGGTGCCTGGTATCTGCATGAAGAAACCAAGCACATCGATCTGGACATGTTCGTGCTGTTCTCGTCGCTGTCGTCCATGCTGGGTGCGCCGGGTCAGGCCAACTACGCGGCCTCGAACGCCTTCCTGGATGGTCTGGCGCAGTACCGCCGCGCGAAGGGCCTGCCGGCCATCGCCGTGAACTGGGGCCCTTGGGCCGAGGTGGGCATGGCGGCCAACAGCCAGGTGGAAGCCAATGCGAAAGCCAGCGGCGTGCACCTGATTCCGCCGGCCGATGGTCTGGCCTGGTTCGGCCAGGTGCTGGAGTCCAACCCGATCCAGCGCGGCCTGATGGTGATCGACTGGGCCGCTCTGGCCAACATGTCCGGCAGCATCCCCGCGTTCCTGTCGGAACTGGATGTGAAAGCCAGCGTGGGTCTGGATGCGAATCTGCAGAAGATGGCAGACGAATTCCGCGCCAATCTGGCGGACGCACCCATCGACGAGCGCACGCCGATGCTGATCGACATGATCTGCGAACAGATCAAGCGCGTCATGGGTCTGGACGAGTCGGATACCATCAACCCCAACCAGCCGTTGCAGGAACTGGGTCTGGATTCGCTTATGGCGGTGGAACTGCGTAACATCCTGTGCGCGCTGATCGGCAAGCAGCTGCCGGCGACACTGATGTTCAAGTACCCCACCGTGTCGAGTCTGAGTACCTTCCTGATCCAGGACATGTTCCCGGATGAGGTGGCCGCCGCTGAACCGGTTGTGGCAGAGCAAACACAAGAAGAAAAAGCGACGGAAGAAGACGATCAGCTGGATGATCTGTCCCAGGACGAGCTGGCTGCCATGCTGGCTGCCGAACTGGGCAACGACAAGGACTGATCGCAATAAAGTCCGTCAACAGCTGACACCAGGCGCCTTCACCGGCGCCTGGTTTTAAAAAATAGGGGCAGCAACATGAGTGGCAAGTCAACGCAGGACTTGATGCTGAATGCGTTAAAGGAAATCAAAACGCTGAAGCGTCAGCTGGCGGCCTATGAGAAAGCGGCCCATGAACCCATCGCCATCATTGGCATGGGTTGCCGTTATCCGGGGCAGTCGGTAAGCCCGGCAGAATTCTGGAACAAGCTTTACAACGGAGTGGATTGCATTACCCAGCAGGAAAACAACGAACGCTGGAACATGGATGATCTGTACGACCCGAACCCCGATGCGCCCGGCAAGATCTATTCGAAAGGCCTGGGCATCATCGAGCGGCCGGATATGTTCGACGCTGAATTCTTTGGCGTGTCGCCCCGGGAAGCGGAGGATATCGATCCGCAGCACCGCATACTGCTCGAAGTCTGTCACGAAGCGATGGAAGACGCCGGCTATGCGCCGTCCCGCCTGAATGGCAGCAAGACCGGCGTGTTCGTCGGTATCGCTTCCTCCGATTATGCGCACCTGGGCAGCATGCTGGGGAGCGCCGATAAACTCACACCCTGGCAGGGTATCGGCAACGCCGGCAGCGCCGCGCCGTGCCGGATTTCCTATCTGTATAACCTGAAAGGCCCTGCGCTGGGCATCGACACTGCCTGTTCGTCGTCGCTGGTGGCACTGCATTACGCCTGCCAGAGCCTGCGCAACCGTGAATGCGATGCGGCCTTTTCCGGTGGCGTGCATCTGGTGTTGAATCCGGCGATCTCCATCGTGTTTGCGAAAGCACACATGCTGTCCGCCGATGGCAAATGCAAAACGTTTGACGCCGCTGCCGATGGCTATGTGCGCTCCGAAGGTTGTGGCGTGGTGATGCTGAAACGGCTGTCGGACGCGGTTGCCGACGGTGACAACATTCTCGCGCTGATCAAGGGCACCGCGATCAACCAGGACGGCAAGTCGCAAGGCTTTACCGCGCCCAACGAGACCGCGCAGGAAGAAGTGATCCGCGCCGCGCTGCAACAGGCGCAACTGGAACCGGCGCAGGTGAGCTATGTAGAAGCGCACGGCACTGGCACCCCGCTGGGCGATCCCATTGAGCTGGGCGCACTGAATTCCGTGTATTGCGCGGGACAGAATCGCCGGCACCCGCTGCTGGTGGGTTCCGCCAAAACCAATATCGGTCACAGTGAAGCGGCCGCCGGTGCCGCCGGACTGGTCAAGCTGGTGCTGTCATTGCAACACCGCACGATTCCGCCGCACATTCATTACAAAACGCCGAATCCCTATATTCCCTGGAGCAAGATGGCGATCCAGGTGACCGACAAACTCACCCAGTGGGACAACTTTGCCGCACCCGATGGCAAGCTGCGCGCCGGCCTGAGTTCATTTGCGTTCACCGGCACCAACGCCCACATCATTCTCGAGGAATACAAGCCGGAACCGGTAACCGAATCACCGACAGCGACCGCACCCTGGGTGCCGTCACTGGTGTTAACCTCTGCCAAACAGCCCCTGGCAGTGTCCCTGCGGCAGGATGCTCTGAAGAATCACATGGATGTGAATACTTCTCTCAGCGTGGCGCAGATCGCGCGCACCTGCGCCGCCGGACGGGATCACTACAAATTCCGCACGGCCCTGCTGCCGCAATCGGCGGAACACCTGAAGGCATTGCTTGTTGCCAAAAAAGGCGAGGGCGTGCTGTCCGGTGT
>JBMOPR010000882.1:3058-4963 GCA_049323075.1 Pseudomonadota bacterium | reverse complement strand
AACGGCGTGTCGGTCGGGCCGGGCAGAATTGCGTTTATACGCACGCCTTTTTTGAGGAACGGCATGGCCATGCGCGCCACGTAGGCGCAAACCGCCTGCTTGGAGAACATGTAATTGCACTTGCCATGGTCGACTGCCCACTGCGTTGCCTTGTCGAAATCGTCGATGGCGAGAAATTCGATCAGCTGGGGCAGATTGGCTTCCCAACCCATGCCGGCCGCCGATGAAATCATGCCGATTGCCGCGCCCTGATTGAACATGTTCGACGCGAACATCCGGTCGATCATGTAGCGATGGCCGATGAAGTTGATCCGCTCGATGCCGGGCGTGCCGTCCGCGACACCCGCGCAACTGAAGAGCGCGTCGATCTTTCCGCCACATTCGATCAGCGCACCGTCGATCGATTCCTTGTTGGACATGTCGACGTAAAGCGCCTGCACACCCGCCAACGTGACCTTTCCGCGGTCCATGACCACGACTTCTGCGCCTGCGTCACGGGCCAGCTCTGCGGCAGCAGCGCCCATACCGGTTGCCCCGCCTACGACCAGGACTCGCTTATTGTGGTAGCTGAACTTGTCGAACAACGACATTTCATTCTCCTATCGCTCAAATTAGCTCAAATTCGGTCCGGCTCGCAGGCTTGAAAACGTCACGCTGTCGAGAGAAGGGAACCCTTGCGTCGACACCGTGCAAATTCTCAAGACCCACTGCGGAGCGAAGTATCGTGGAAGTGACGGGACACAACTTATAGGCAACTAAAGTCCATCAACATTTTCTAATACTATACACCATTGTTGATTATAAACAAAACCCAAACCAGGTGAATTCAACCGGTGCAATTTCCACGTAATCCGGGAACGATGAGGCCGCCACTGTACTATCGGTTCCGACAGTACCCCGCAGCACAGACCATTGAATCTTCTGCAAATACCCAACTGAAATTGTTGACAGTAACCAATGAACTCAACGTGAGCCTACGAAATGAAAAGCGGCCATTGCGGCCGCTTTTATCGCTTTATCGTTTTGAGGACTGGTAGCCATTGCTCAGCGATTCAAGCAACCATCCCCATGTCAAAAGTTACTTTCGCAATGTCGCAATGAGGCATCATCTCCCCGGTCAGGCTCCATCAGTTCGCCCGCACCCGCTGGGATTTGAACCCGCGCACCGCACTCGTCGACACATAACGCACCAGACCGATCAGCGGATGCTCGTCCGGCTTCGTGGGTTCGCCCTTGGCAATGCGTTCCAGCTGTTTCGCGTACCAGACCGTTTCCATCATCGCCATGTCGTCGATCAGTTTGATGCCGGTGATGCGGCGCTTGATGTCGCTGCGGGTGATTTCGCCGCGCAACAACCGGTTTGGCAAATCGGGCACCACCGCCAGCGGCCGTGCGATTCCCACCAGATCGGTAGCACCACTCTGCAGGGCCTGCGCCATGCCGTCGATGGAGCGGAAACCACCTGTCACCATCAGCGGCGTCTTCACGCGGGCACGAATTTTTTCCGCATACTCCAGGAAATACGCCTCCCGCGCGACGGTCGACGCCTTAAGCGGAACACCTGTCATCTGCGGCATTTCATAGGTGCCGCCGGAAATCTCGATCAGGTCGATGCCGGCATCTGCCAGCATTTCCGCCACCTGCATGGATTCCTCCTCGGTGAATCCGCCGCGCTGGAAATCCGCGGAATTCATCTTGATGGAAACGGGGAATGCAGGGCCGGTGGCAGCACGCATGGCGCGCAGGATTTCCAGCACGAACCGGGCGCGATTCTGCAGACTGCCGCCCCACTGGTCCGTGCGCTGGTTATGGTGCGGCGACAGGAACTGGCTCACCAGATAGCCGTGGGCGCCGTGGATCTGCACGCCGGTAAAACCGGCTTTCTGCGCAATGCGGGCCGACGTG
>JBMOPR010000882.1:0-3048 GCA_049323075.1 Pseudomonadota bacterium | reverse complement strand
GCGCCAGCGGAATCGCCGACGGCGCCACCGGCTGCTTCGACACTTGCACCGGCGACTGCTTGCCGGGATGGTTCAGCTGCATCCACAGTTGGGTGCCGTTGGCGGTGCCGGCTTTCGCCCAGGCCTGCAACTGGGCCAGATCGCGCTCGTCTTCCAGTGCCACGTTGCAGGGTTCGCCCAGGGCACGACGGTCGATCATCACGTTGCCGGTAATCACCAGGCCAGCGCCACCCCGCGCCCAGGCGCCGTACAGAGTCGCCAGATGGGGCGTTACCCGGTTGTCGAGGGTGCCGAGGGCTTCGCTCATGGCGGATTTGGCGAACCGGTTCTTGATAACGGTGCCGTTGGCAAGGGTCAGGGGTTGGGCGAGCAGGTCGGCTGGTTTCACAGGAGGCGTCTCCGGGTTCATAAAGCATGGGAACTGCAATAGTTCGAAAGTTGTAAAACTATCGCAGTTTGACCCACCCCGTCAAACCCGCCAGCACGCCCGGTCAGATCATTGGGCCGATACCCACCTGCTGGATCTGCCGTTCCGGCCTTGCCCGCTGCCGGCGCCGTGCAGGCATCAGGGGCCGTTCCGCCAGCCAGTGATTTTTCAGCCACAAGGCAGTCTGGTCCAGTTCCGCATCCATCCGCCGCTCACCGACTTCCACCAGATAATCCCGCTGGCGCCAGTCGTCCAGCGCCACATCGCGGCCGGCAGGAAAGCTGTAATTCAGGCGGGAATAGTGGGTACCGAGCAGTTGCTGGCACTGGTAGTCCGGCACCCCGATCAGGCCGTCGAACAGGATGCGGAACAGCGGATCGGCCCACTGGCCCACGCCCCAGTCGTGGGTTTTGCCGGGAATGAAGGTGTTGACCAGGCCGGTGCCCACCGACAGCAGGCGGATCTCGTCCAGTTGCGGTCTTTGCGGCAGGGGCAGGCTCTGGTCCAGCGCATGGGACAGGGCCACCATGGCCGGATTGTTGGCAATTACGCCGCCATCCACATAGCCGTCCACCGTGGGGAAAAACGTCGGCGCGGCGCTGGTGCGCAGCGCCACATCCACCACCTTTTCATCGGGATGACTGTGTTCGCAGGGGAAGTTGTGGAAATAGCGCGGCCGCCAGTGACGATGCTTGCCGGGTGCCTGCTGGTCCAGGTCGAAGGACGGAATCACCACGCGGCAGTGCAGTTGCCCGAGCCGGGTGTCGCCGAACACCTTTTTCAGTTCCCGCCGCAGGTTTCTCAGGCTGTATTGCGCGCCGATCAGCCCCCCTGCATCTGTGATGTCGTCCAGCAGCGAGTCGGCGAAGATTTTCGGCATGCGGTCGTAGTAGAAACGGCAGATGTCCGCCGGCGTCAGGCCATGGCCCAGACCGCAGGCGATGATGCCGCCGGTGGAGGTGCCGGCGACCATATCCACGTTATTCAGCCAGCCGGGCACCCGTTGCTCCAGCTGGTCGAGCAGGGTGGCGGACAGCAGGCCGCGCACGCCGCCTCCGTCCAGTGAAAGTATGCGAAAAATGGCCATGGTGCGGGCTCCTTGCCGGTGTGACCGGTCTGTTGGCGCGTACTGCCCGATCGCGATCTCGTGGTATACTCGCGCTCCCTTTTTCCGGAGCATTACCATGCTGAAAGTAAACGAATACTTCGATGGCAAAGTGAAGTCCATCGGCTTCAAGACTGCCACCCTGCCCGCCACCGTCGGTGTGATGGCACCGGGCGAATACACCTTTTCCACTTCCCAGAAAGAAGTCATGACCGTGGTCAGCGGCGCACTGACCGTCCTGCTGCCCGGCAGCAGCAACTGGCAGACATTCAATGCCGGCCAGGATTTCACGATTGCCGCCAACCAGTCGTTCCAGCTGAAAGTGGCGATCGATACTGCTTATCTCTGTACTTACGAATAAGCTACTTGCGAATAAGCTACTTGCATCCAATCCGGCAGGAGAAACACCATGGCCAGAGCCTCTGCACGACACATCCTGGTGAGCAGCCAGGAAAAATGTGAAGACCTGAAAAAGCAAATTCTCGCGGGCGCCGACTTCGCGGACCTCGCCAAACAGCATTCCACCTGCCCATCCGGCCGTAAAGGTGGCGACCTCGGCCAGTTCGGCCCCGGCCAGATGGTGAAGGAATTCGACCAGGTGGTGTTCAGCGCACCGGTGAATACGGTGCAGGGACCGGTGAAAACCCAGTTCGGCTACCACCTGCTGGAAGTGACCAGCCGGCAGGACTGAGATTTTGTCCGACTGGCTTCCCGACCTGCTTTCTGGCGGGCTCCCTGCAAAAAGGCGGTGGCGCATACACCGCCTTTTTTGTTTTCACCGCAAAGCGGATTACTCGGTTTCCGGACGGGTTGCCTGCATCATCTGCGCGATCCTCTCCGGCGTTTCCAGGCTGATCCGCCCCAGTGCACCACTGCGCAGTTCGTTCAGCAGAATCTCCGCCACCTTGTGCAGATCCGCCCCGCCACCCCGGCGCAGGCAGCCACGCCGCGCGCCGATCGCATCCATGATTTCCACCGCCGACGCCGGCAACGGTTCCTGCAGCTGATAGCGGTTAACCAGCGTGTCCGGATACGCTGTCCGCAGATAATCGATCGCGAACATCGCCACATCGTCGAATTCGATCACCGTGTCCTTGATCGCGCCGGTTGTTGCCAGACGATAGCCGCATTCTTCCGGTGACAGCTTGGGCCAGAGAAATCCCGGCGTATCCAGCAACACGATATTGTTGGGCAATTGAATCCGCTGCAGCATTTTCGTGATGGCAGGCTCGTTGCCGGTCTTGGCAATGGCGCGCCCGGCCAGCGTGTTGATGAGAGTCGACTTGCCCACGTTGGGAATGCCCAGGATCAGCACTCGCACGGTTCTTTTTTCCAGATTGCGATGCTTCAGCAGCTCCGGAATCAGATTGAGCAGACCGGACACCTCACCAGGCTGTTTCTGGGTCAAGGCAACCGCCTTGACGCCGGGCGTCCGTTCCAGATGACGCAACCAGCGCTGTGTCACCGCCGGATCGGCCAGATCGCTTTTATTCAGAATCTTGAGTGCCGGGGTATT
>JBMOPR010000881.1:0-4967 GCA_049323075.1 Pseudomonadota bacterium | reverse complement strand
CCGATGCAGGGCTGCGAAGTCGTCATTCACACCGCGTCACCTTTCGTGGTGCGGGGATTCAAGGATGCGCGGGAAGCCCTGATCCGCCCGGCGGTGGAAGGAACCCGCAACGTACTGGAGGCAGTGAATCGCACGCAGTCGGTGAAACGGGTAGTGCTCACCAGCAGTGTGGCGGCGGTGTTTGGCGACAACGCCGACCTGAAAAAAAATCCGCGCGGCATGTTCAATGAGGATGACTGGAATTTTTCCAGCAGCGAAACCCATCAGCCGTATTCCTATTCGAAATTCCTGGCGGAAAAGGAAGCCTGGAAAATCCACGACACACAGCAGCGCTGGCAGCTGGTGACAATCAATCCCAGCATGGTGGGCGGCCCGGCCCTCACCAAAAGCAGTGCGTCCACCAGCATTGATACCCTGCGCGGCCTGGGCAACGGCCGGCTGTGGCCTGGCGTGCCGTTCATGCGGCTGGGCTGGGTGGACGTGCGCGACGTGGCGCAGGCCCATGTGGAAGCGGCGTTCCGCCCGGACGCGGAAGGGCGGCATATCCTGTCGAACGGCGAACCCAGCATGCTGGAGATCGCCAATATCCTGCGCCGGCATTTCGGCAGCGCCTACCGGTTCCCGGTATTTGAATTGCCCAAGTTCGTGGTGAAGTGGTTTGGCCGCTTCATGGATTCCAGTGCCACGCCGAAATTCATCGAGCAGAATGCCGGCCACGACCTGAAATTCGACAACACCCGCAGCCGCCAGCGTTTGGGTATTCAGTACCGGCCGCTGGAGCAGACGTTTGTGGACCACTTCCAGCAATTACTGGACGACGGGCTGATCCGCAAAAAATAGGGGGACCGTGATGGTGGACGTCTGCCCGGTCACATTTACGGAGGAACGGCGTTACTGCACGGTCGTGCTGTGTTAGGCTGGCCATCTTTGACATGACTGCCAAATTTATCAGCCCAGCGCCATGCAGATTGATCCGTTTTTTCAGGTTCCCCAGCACGCGGTAATGACATCGCTCGGCGAGGCCCAGTTACCGCTGCTGTTCAAGGAAGGGGACTACAGCATTTTTTTGTTTGTGGTCAGCAAGCGCAAGGTGGAATCCCTGTTGCGGGGAACCGGCCTGCGTCCTGCCATCACGTTTGGCAACCGCACGTTCGCGGCCCTGGTGCTGGGGCATTACTCGATCACCAGCTACAAGCCGTTCCGGTTTGCCTCGCTGGCCATTTCGGCGGAGCGGCAATTCGGTTTCCGGCCCACCTCGCCCTGGAAGGAAATCTTTTCCCGCGCGGATCAACGCCACACGGGGTTCTATTTTCTCAACAGCCTGCTGGACAACCAGGATATGGTGACGATGGGCAAGGAGATCTGGGGCTTTCCGCACAGCTTCGGCGACATTCAGCTGGCCATCGAGAATTCCCGCATCCGCAGCCACGTGGAATGTGCGCATTCACGCAAAACCCTGTTTGGTCTTGACAGCCTCGGCCTGCGGCTCTGGCGCATGTCGGCGCTGGAATTCACCATGTTTTCGGTGCGTGGCAGGCAAATCCTGCGCACGCTGTTCAATACCCGCTGCACTCTGGACATGTCGCTGCCGCTGCGGTTCCGCCTGCGTCTAGGCGACAGCCTGCATCCGATAGTGCAGAACCTGCGTCTGCTGGGGCTCGACAACCGGCGGCCGTTGCTGTGCTTCAGCACCCATCAGTTCCAGGGCCGCATACACGAAGGCAGTGTGGTGGAGAATCTGGACGACGCGCCGCGTTCGTCCAGTGTGTAGCTGGGCTCAGGCTGTCTGCGCCTGCATGGATTCCTCTTCCACCACCCTGGCCTTCCTCTTCCTGCTGATCAGCAAATAGATCGCCGGCACCACAAACAGCGTGAACATCGTGCCCACCGCCATGCCGCCCACCAGCACCAGGCCGATGGAGTTGCGCGCCGCCGCGCCGGCACCGGTCACCAGCACCAGCGGGAAATGCCCGGCAATGGTGGCAACCGTTGTCATCATGATGGGCCGCAGTCGTGTCACCGCCGCTTCGATCACCGCTTCCTTCTGCGCCATGCCCTGCTTCTGCAGCTGGTTGGCGAATTCCACGATCAGAATGCCGTTCTTCGATACCAGCCCTACCAGCGTTACCAGTCCCACCTGCGAATAGATGTTCAGCGTGGTGGTCCAGCCGTTGGTCCAGAATGGCATGTCCGGCGCGGGCATTTTCAGAAAGGTGAAAATCAGCGCGCCGAACAGCGCCAGGGGTACTGATCCTGCCAGAATCACAAACGGATCGCGGAAGCTGTTGAACTGCGCTGCCAGCACCAGAAAAATCAGGGCCAGCGCCATGCTGAACGCGGGCAGGAATTTGTTGCCTTCCACCCGCAGCTGACGCGACTCGCCGGTGTAATCGATGGTGTAACCCTTGGGCAGGATCTTCATCGCTTCGTCTTCCAGGTAACGCAGGGCATCGTCCAGCGGACGAATGGCTACGCCGCTGATCTTTACCGAGTTCATCTGCTGCATGCGGTTGAGCGTGCGTGGCACGGTCTTGGTACTGATGGTGGCGATGGTGCTGAGGGGAACCAGTTCGCCATCAGGTCCGGTGATGTGAATATCCTGCAACTGTTCCGGTGTCATGCGCTGGCTGCGCTGGATCTGCGGAATCACCTTGTAGCTGCGGCCATCCAGATCGAAGCGGTTGACGTAACTGCCGCCCAGCATGGCACCCAGATCCTGGCTCACCTGCGCCATGGTCAGGCCCAGGTCCGCCACTTTCTCGCGATCGATGTGCAGGGTGGCTTGCGGCTGGTCATATTTCACGTCGATCATCGGCGGAAACGCGAACATGCCGCTGCTCGCTGCCTTCTGCTGCAACTGCTGCGCGAAATCCACCATCTGGGTTGCGGGTGCGGTGGAGGCAATCACGAATTCCACGGGAAAACCGCCGCCGCCCGGCAGCGCGGGTGGTGCCACCGGAAACGTCTGAATGCCGGGAATTACGCCCAGCTTTTCCGTCAGTTCCGGCATCATGTCAAAGACCGTGCGCTCGCGCTGGTCCCACGGCAGGGCAGCCATTGCACAGAAGCCGCCGCTGGGATTGGTGAACTGGAAGGTGAAGTCCGTTTCCGGCAGGCTGAGGAACGCGCGTGAAGCCTGAGCCGTGAAATGGCTGGTCTGTTCCAGTGTGGCATTGGCAGGCGCATCAATGATGCCGAAGATGATGCCCTGGTCTTCCATTGGAGCCAGTTCCTTCGCCGAAAACATGAACATGGGCACGGTGAGAACGCTGAACACGATCCACACGGCATAGATAGGTTTGCGGTTGTCCATGGTGGCCACCAGGCTGCGGCGGTAGACGGCTTTCAACCGTTCAAACAGGTTGTGCACCACGCCTGCCAGGCCCTGCTTGTCCATGCCGGGCTTGAGCAATTGTGACGACATCATGGGCGACAGCGTCACGGCCACTACGCCGGATATGACCACTGCACCTGCCAGTGTCAGCGCGAATTCACGGAACAGCGAGCCGGTGAGTCCGCCCTGCAATGCGATGGGCAGATACACGGCCGCCAGTGTGATCGTCATGGAAATGATCGGGCTCACCAGTTCGCGCGCGCCCAGGATGGCCGCCTGCATGGGTGACTGGCCTTCGCTCAGATGCCGTTCCACGTTTTCCACCACCACGATGGCATCGTCCACCACCAGCCCCACCGACAGCACGATGGCCAGCAGCGTCAGCAGGTTTACCGTGAAGCCGAACAACTGGATCAGGAAAATGGCGCCGATCAGCGACAGCGGGATTGCGATCACCGGAATCAGTGCCGACCGCATCGATCCCAGAAACAGGAAGATCACCAGGATCACGATCAGCAGCGTTTCGCTCAGGGTTTTCACCACTTCCTTGATGGCGCTGTTGATGTAATCGGTGGCGTCGTAGGACACCATGCCTTCCAGTCCGCCCGGCAGACTGCGCTTGATGAGCTCCATCTCTGCGCGCACCCGCTTGAGCACGTCGATGGAATTGGCGTTGGGCAGCGCCCAGAGGCCGATGAATACCGCTGTTTCGCCGGAGTAGCGCACGTCGCTGGTGTAATCCTCGGCGCCCAGCACCACGTCGGCGATGTCCTCCAGGCGGATGATGGCGCCGCCCTGTTCACGCACCACCAGGCGCTGGAAATCCCGCACCGACTGCAGGTTGGTGTCGGTGGTCAGGTTCACCTGCACCAGCGAGCCCTTGGTCTGGCCCACTGCGCTCAGCACGTTGTTGCTGGCGAGCGCCTGACGCACCTGCGCCGGCGTCACGTTCAGCGCTGCCATTTTTTCCGGATGCAGCCAGATGCGCATGGCAAAGGTGCGCGCGCCGAGAATCTCGGCACGCTGCACGCCGGAGAGCGCTGCCAGTCGCGGTTGCACCACGCGGATCAGGTAATCGGTGATCTGGTTCTGCTCCATGATCTTCGACGTGAAGCTCAGGTAGCCCGACGCGAATTCACTGTCGGCGGATACCACGTCGATCACTGGCACTTCCGATTCCGGCGGCAGGTCGCCACGCACCTGGTCTACCTTGGAACTGATTTCCGCCAGCGCTTTTACCGGATCGTAATTCAGTTGCAGGCGCGCGGTGATGGTGGAGACGCCCAGCGAACTTTGCGATTCCACGTAGTCGATGCCATCGGCGGCGGCGATGGCACGTTCCAGCGGCGTGGTGATGAAACCGCGCACCAGTTCGGCATCGGCACCGATGTAGGCGGTGGTGATGGTGACCGCGGCGTTGTCGCTGCGGGGAAACTGGCGCACGTTGAGCGAGCCGATAGCCTGCAGGCCGGCAATCACAATGATCAGGTTGATCACCACCGCCAGCACCGGCCGGCGGATGAAAATGTCGGTGAATTTCATGGTGGCGGCCCTGTCAGGAATTATCGGGTTTCGGTGTCAGGCTGAATTCGGGAGAGTGCGTGTTGTCGGGTGTCACGACCTGTCCGTTCTG
>JBMOPR010000880.1:0-4970 GCA_049323075.1 Pseudomonadota bacterium | reverse complement strand
ACAGAGATCATAAAGGTTTCTCTCTGCCAAGGACGAGATAGCACGGCTTACCCGCTAGCCAATGGCTTTTAGGTGAAAATTTAAGAATCGCGAGCTGCCAACTTCCTCAGGATCTTTTTTCGCAGTTTCGACAAAGGCTTAAGGCGCAGCCAGGGATCACTGACCAATGCCACAAGCTGTGCTTCAGCCGCATTTGCTCTTTCGCGCTCACATGCAAGTTGCGACTGCAACTCCGCAATCGGATAACTGAAATGGTGTCCCCAGCAAAACTGAAAGTCGTCAAGAAAGCCTGGCGGCATATCAAACGCACCTTTAAAGGCCATACGCTCTTCGGCCAAAAAGAAACGATTGATACCGTCGTGACGTACTTCATGGTAACGCGCCGACTCCACTAGCGGTCGCCATTCCGGCTCAATATTGAATGGACTTTCAATGAGCAATACCCATGGCCGCCACCGTTCGAAATCCATGCCTCGCAACACAGCAGACTCATGGCCTTCGACATCGATTTTCAAAAAATGAATTTCACCATCAGCGTAACGTTCACAGATGGAGTTGAGAGTTTGCGAGGGAACGGAGTACTCGACGATCTGGCTGCCATCGCGCCTCAGATCAGCCGCCACCTTCTGGTCGACCGTAGACAACCCCCCTCCTTCATCGAAAAAGGTTAATTGGCCTTCGCGATCGCTAACGGCAACCTGCAAGTTGATATCGCGCGGCCGATCTGAGCATAAGCGTTCAAAGAAGTTAGGCGATGGATCAACATTGATGCCTCGCCAACCACGGTCGTAGAACGCTTTGGTGACTGAATTTGTTGTCGGATCGTTTGCACCAACGTCAATGTAGAAACCTTTTTCGACACTTAATCGAAAGATGCGCCACAACACGATATCTTCAAAGTTTTGTGCATAGCAAATGAAAGTCACACACTTATTCCGGAAACGAAAATAATAGACACTAAACTCAGCGTACAATAATAAAAATCACGAAACAAGATAAACGCAAACGCACAACTGAAAAACACTTCTGTGAAGGCTGGGCACTCAGCTTATTCTGGTTACAGATCCATCCACACAAGTTGCCCGTAGTTATTGCTGAGAGAAAGGACCATCTACTAGCGGGTAAAAACAGCCCGAAATCGGATTTGACTTTTTTGTGGACACGACAAATCTCTTCGGAATTCCCTCAAGAAACTGACGCAGCTGAGCCACGCATTGGTATGGGACTACTCGCGTGGCACCGAGACAACCAGATCAACACCCAAACAGCTGAATCATTCCATGAATCAACAGTCATGGAGTTTGTATCGATTGCGCAAGGCAGAATTTCGATCTCCCGAGCGCAATCAGCGCCTTTTACTACCCGCCAGTCAGTAACTCAAAAATCCCAGCGGATCATGGGTACGCGCCACGGACAACATGAACAGAAAACAGGCCAGCGCAGCAAAAAAGGCCACCACACGGATCGTCTTGGTCTTGCCCCGCTTCAGCGCCACCGTGCCCAGCACGATGTAAGCCACCAGCAGCAGCACCTTTACCGTCAGCCAGGCCTGCACGAAAGGATACTGCTGTGTCACCACCGCCAGACCGATACCACACACCAGCAGCAGCGTATCATTGACGTGCGGCAGCACCTTCACCCACACTTTTTGCAGCATTGGCGAGTCCATCAGCATCCAGCAGCCACGCACCAGAAAAAACAGTCCGCTGATGACAACGAACAACATATGGCTATGCTTGAGCGCCATATACATAAAAATCTCCCCCACAATCGTATGAATGAAAAAATGGCCACCTACGATAAGTTGATTGATGCCAGCGGGCAACCCCATTACGGCCGTTTCGACGCCCCCGTGCAGCAAGTGAACCACACCGATTTCCACTACCTGAACGCCATGGACCGCCCCGCCGGCCAGCTGGCCCGGCACTTCCACTACAAACAGTTCCAGTTCATTGGCGTCACCGGCCCCCGCTACACCCTGGGCTGCGCCATCGTCAGCCTCAAATATGTCAGCAACGCTTTCGTCTATCTGTTTGACCGGCTGACCGGCGAGCGGCGGGAACACAGCCTGCTGCAACCCCTCAGTCTGGGCTGCTCGATGGTCAACACCCCCGATGCAGGCATGCACCGGTTCAGCAAGGGCGACTTCGAATTCAATTTCTACGCAGCGTCCGAACCACGCCAGCGCCAGGTGGAAATCTTTGGCGATGCCCGCATCAACATCGACCTGCAGATCAGCGAGCCGGCCGGCTTCCAGCCACTTGCCGTCTGCACCCGCACCGGCTTCACCGGCTGGACCTATACCCAGAAAGCCGCCGCACTCGATGCCGGTGGGCGCATCCGCTGGGGCGACCTGGACATTCCGGTGGACAAAGAATTTCTTGGCAGCTACGACTGGAGTTGCGGCTACCTGCGCCGTCACACCGCCTGGAACTGGGCCAGCCTGTCCGGCCTGCTGGCAGACGGCCGGCGAGTGGGCGCCAACCTGGCCAATGGCGTCAACGAAACCGGCTTCACCGAAAACGCCGTCTGGATCGACGGCCAGCTGCACCCCCTCGGCCCTGTGATGTTCGAATTCGACCGCAACGACCGCCGCAAACCCTGGCGGGTCCGCACCGCCGACGGCCGGCTCGACCTCGCCTTCACGCCCGCCGGAGAGCGCCGCGAAAAGCTCGATTTGCTCCTGCTGGCCTCTAATTTCACCCAATTAACCGGTTGTTTTACAGGGACATTTATAGCAGACGGCGGTGAGCGCATTCGCTTGGAAACGACTCCCGGGTTCTGCGAAGACCATTATGCCAAATGGTGATAAGCACCTAATCGCGGACGTTTTTTGATCAGCTACACTTCTAGAACGATAACCATAACAACGGGCACCAGCTGTTTTGCGAACGCCCGTTTTTTATGGCCCCACCCACCTGATTTGAATTAGCTCACACACTAGATGGGTATTGGAACACACAACTGGAACCTGTTGCTCGGACGAATCACGCGCCCACTGCTGGCCTGCTGCCTGTTGCTGTTGGCCAGCGCCGCAGTCGCCAGTCACCCTGCGTCTGCGCAGGCCACCACCCGGCCGGATTTCCGTTTTCTGGAAAGCACCGGCGCGCTGACACCAGAGCAGGCCCTTCAGGCCCTGAAACAGGCTCCGGCCCAAGTTGTCAGCGACGAAGGCATCGACATCCGCAACCGCCACGCCACCTACTGGCTGCTGGCAGACCTGCGGGTGGACAGCGACGAAGCCCGGGTGGACCGCATCCTGCGTGTAAAGCACCTGTACCCCAAATTCGACCGGCTCGAATTGTTCCTGTTTGCGGACGGCCAGTTGGTGGACCATCAGATCAACGGCGAAAGCGTGCCCTACAGCCAGCGCCCCACTCCGGGATTACAGATGGCATTCGCGCTACGGCTGGAAAGCGGCAAACCCTACCAAATGCTCATCTCCACCAACAGCCGCCTGCCCCAGGCCCTGGCTTTCGCGCTGGAATCGCCCGTCAACTTCGCCGCCAGTGCCGGCCAGAGCGGAATCAACTGGGGTACCTTCTATTCCGTATTCCTGCTGACCATCGTTCTGGCCCTGATCTTTCTGATCATCACCCGCGATCCGCTATACCTGTACCTGGGCTTGCTGATCAGCGCACTGACACTCACACAGGGCAGCTACACCACTTACGCCTACTGGCTGCTCTGGCCGGAGTCGCCGGAATGGCAACAATCGGCGCACCTGTTTTTCATCGGCGTCACCATCCTGTGCAGCCCCCTGTTCACCCGCCACTTTCTCGACACCGCCATCAACACCCCGCGCCTCGACCGCTGGATCAAAGCCAACAGCCTGGTGGGCCTGTTTGCTATCGTCTGCGCACTCGCGCTGCCCTATCAGCCCGCCGCGGTCATCAACAACCTGAGCATAGTGCTGGCCGTCATCCCGGTGGTAGCCGCTGCCATCATCTGCCTGAAAAACGGCGTCAAAACCGCCCGCTTCTTCCTGTTCGGCTGGGGCGCCAACATTGTCCTGACACTCGCTCACATCGCGCACCTGCGCGGCTTTCTGCCGTATAGCGACTTCATCCAGCTGGCACCGCAACTCGGCTGCATGCTGGAAGTACTGTCACTGGTGGCCGCCATTGCAGACCGCTCGCGCAGCGACCAGCTCACCAGACAACAGGCACTGAACGACCAGAGCCGCGCCATCGAAGCCCTGCAGCACGCAGAAAAGGAACTCAACCAGCGGGCGCACCAGGATCCCAACACCGGCCTGGCCAACCGTGTCATTCTGAAGGACAGCATCGAGCGGGTTCTGCAATCACCTGACGACGACCTCACGGCCGCGCTGGTTCTGGTGAAACTGAAAGGCCTGCGGGAAATCAACAACACCCTGGGCCACTACGTGGGCGACCAGGTGGTACATCAAACCACCCGCTTTCTGCAGGAACAGATCCAGCGCCTTCCTGCCAGCAACCGTATCGCCCTGACCACAGGGCCCGGCGAATACCTGGCGTCCATGCAGGGCATCACCTTCGCCTTCCTGCTGCAAACCCGCACTCTGGCCGAATGCGAAGCCTTGGTGCAGCAAGTGCAGTCCGGCCTACCCCTGCACATCACGCTCAACGACATCACCCTGGACCTGTCCACCGGCGCCGGCATCTATCGAGTCAGTGCCGGCGACAGCGCCGAACATATCATCCGCAACGCTTTCGTCGCAGTTGAGCGCGCGCAGAAAAACAACAAGGACATCGTCATCTACAGCGACGACATCAATCCCTACAACGCACGGCGCCTGGCCCTGATAAGCGAACTGCGCAAGGCCATCGAAACCGACCAGCTGGCGATCTACCTGCAGCCCCAGCTCGACACCCACAACATGAGCATCGTCAGTGCCGAAGCGCTGATCCGCTGGAACCACCCCAAACTCGGCTTCATTCCACCGGACGAATTCATCGGGCTGGCGGAAAATTCCGGCGTCATTAAAC
>JBMOPR010000879.1:0-4976 GCA_049323075.1 Pseudomonadota bacterium | reverse complement strand
GTTGAGCTTCAGGTTGTTGGTCGCCTCGTACGAGATATAGGCCCACTCTGCCGTCACGTCGTAGTCGTTGGTGCCCTTGCTAACCAGCTGAGCCGTTGCGCTGAACTTGTCAGACACCTCGAATGTCATCTGCACGCCAAGCTTGCTGACCGCTGCCGTGCTGTAACTATCAGAAATGCCGTAGAACGGTTCAGAAACTTCGTCACCATCATTCTGGGCTACACCCGCCGACATGAAGCCGTTGATCTTCAACCGCTCCTGCATGTCGGCAATACGCTGGCGATCTTCCTTAACCGCTGCTCGAGTGCCTTTCATCGTGTTGTTTAATCGAGTGATCTGTTTTTCTTGTTCCGCAATCCTCTTTTCCAACTGATCAACGGTGGCAGCAGCCAACACGTGCGCGCTGGAAAAACAGAGAGTTAAAGGGAACAAGGCTAAGGTGAATTTCTTCCTAACCATTGATGTTTCCTTTTGTTTTTGTGAGCAAATCCCCGTCATTACCTGTGTTGCCGGCAGCGAGCAAGGTAATGACACCTGTAAGACCTCTGCTGTCTAGCCCAAAGTCTAGGTCAGATTATTACAACATCCAAAAAAATTACTCAAAATAGTTCCCCAAGCTGCTGATTTTTTTTGCAATTAATCAAAGCCAGAACATTTTATGAACAAAAAAGGCCAGAAAATGAGCGAAATAATGACGGACGCGAAGGGCGAAGGGGACGTGATGAAAAACAGAAAGCATGGACAAAAAAAGGCCCGCTTGGGAGGCGGGCTAAGGGAATGCCCGATGAGGTCCGGGCGAGAAAGTACGCTTACTTGAACAACACCTGAATGGTCGGCACAACCAGATTCGAGTGGGAAGCCAGCCAACGCTGAAACTTCCGCAGGACATGGGCAAAAATGCCGGTCCAGCTTGAAACCAAGACTACCGGCATTATTTAGAATAAACATACTAAAAGACTGTAAGAAAATTCAGTGCTCTCAACGATTTAGCGCCAGATGTATACCACTCGAAATTTATAGATCTATCTGTTCGTTTTGAGATCAGCGGCCCGACACTTCGCATCCCTAAAGCACACGGGTTGCAGCTTCCTTCCCCCAATCGAGCACACTGAAGCTCCCTGCATCCACCGTAATTGTCAGAATCGAGCCGTTTGCAGGCTGATAGTGCACCAGCTGCGAGCGTCCGCTGGCCAACGCAGCGACGAGATTCAATACCATAAAGTGCGTGAACACGATGACCGGGGATTGCAGCGAGACCAGCTGCCGCACAATGGCATTGCGCCACCGCCAGAGATCGGCATCAGCCTGTGACCAGTCCAGGTTACGCACGGACAACAGCCAGCCAATGCGGTCCTGCATGCGTAGATGAGAAGGAGCGGGAATTTCACGGAATGCCGGTTCGATGCCAACCTCGATCTGCCAGGCCTGCGCCAGCGGTTGCGCCGTCTGTTGTGCACGGCGCAACGGACTCGACAACAGAGGCAGCGGTCCGACCGTTACAAGGGTGTCGCGGACGGCTTCAGCCTGCTGCCACCCGCGCGCACTCAGCACGGGGTCAGGGTCAACATCCCAGCCCGCCTCCGCTTCTCCGTGCCGCACCAGATAAATCTGCATCGCCATGACAATACTCCCCCGATCAAAGCGGAGATTGCAGCACGGGAACGCGGCCACCACAACCGGTCAGAACTGCCCGCTCAGAACTGCCAGGTAAAACTGGATTCCAACAGATAGGCCGTTGCTTCCGTTTCGATATCCATCCCGGAATAAGGGTTGTACAGAATATTGTTATAGGGATCCATGCTGTTGGCGTTGGTACTGCTGCCAGCCGGGATGTCGGCCTGCGCGTGGTAGTAGCCAATGGCAAGATCAATGTGGGAATTCTTTTGCCATTCAATTCCTACGCCCACCGAAAAAAGGTCAGCGTCGCCAATAGGCAGCAGCACGTCCTGCTTGTCGTCGGGAATGGATGATTTCCGGGGCTCGTAGCCAAAGCGCAGGGCAATGTAGTCGTTGTACTGATGCTCAACGCCAAACGCCCAGTTCCAGACACTGGCGTAGTGCCGCGGAATAATGAGCGTATCCGGCGTAGCATATTCCGGTGCCAAAACCGAAGCCACGGCCGAAAATTCCTGCACCTGGTCGTATTCGATTTTCAGACCTTCCCACACTTCCCAATCGGTCCATTTGGCGTCGATATTCACTTTCCAGTCCGGCAGCACCTTGACGCTGACACCGGTTGCAAAGTGCGAGGGCGTCTTCAGATCGACACGGGCATCGCCGGATTGCTCTGCCAGCCCCGTTGGCAGTCCCAAAAAGCTGCTGAGCCCGCCCAGTTCTTCGCTGATGGTGCCAAACACCGCCTGCCAGTCGTCCGAGTAGGTCATCCTATAGGAGCCTTTCATCCGGTTGGTGGTTTCTGTCTGATACACAAAGCCCCAGGTAAACCAGGGCGTCGGCTCCCACAGGGCGCCAAAGACACCTGTCGTGGACAACGGCGTTTCGACGTCCACTTCCAGGGTTACCGATTGCTCAAAGGGGCTGATGGAAGCACTGCAAAAGGTGAACGCGCCGCCCAGACAGTCGGTACCTTCTTCCAGCGCATCCAGGGCCGTGTTTACAACGCCCAGCAGCAGGTGCTGCACGCGCAGATCCGTATAGGCCGATACGCCCTGATAGGAAAAATGAATGCCCATGCCCACCGACCATTCTTCATTCAGCTTGAAACCGATGGTGGGTGAAAAGTAGGTGATCCGGGTCAGCGCCATTTCCTTGCCCATGAAGCTGCCAGGGTCGTCATCGTCACGAACGTAGCCGGCGGCCATGGGCGCAAACGCGGCCGTGCCAAGGGTGTATTCCTTGCCTTCCGGGCGAAAGGCTGCACCGCCGGTGGGCACAATGATCATGGGCAGCGGCCATTCGGTACGGCCCTCCACAAAAGGCACCTTGACCATGATGTCGTCCGTTTCACTGACGGAATTTTCAACCGGATCAGTCTCGCCCAGCGCCCATTTGTCGATCTCGGCCTGGGCGTCGGGGTGGTAGCTGCCGAATTCGGCCCTGAAGTTGAAGTAGGCGGCAGTGAGCTTGAACAGCCCTTCCCTGCCCTCAACGCGCGCCAGCCCGGCGGGATTGAAGTGGATGGAATCCACCCCTGGCGGATCGGCTGTCACCGCGTTACCCAGAGCCAGTGCTCTTGGATTGCCGAGAGTGAGGTTTTCCACCAGCGCGGCCTGGGCCTGGCTGGCGCCCAGCAGGACAAATGCCCCAAAGGCCAGCAGTGCTTTGGCGGAGCGAGTGAAGGTCGTGCGGTTTCCCGTGTCTGGTCCAAAAAACAGGCGATATGACTTCGCACCTGCCAATTCATCAAACGTCATCATAATTGTCAATTTCTTGTATTTATTGATTTTGTGTGTGGCACCTGGAAAACCCTAGATTGCCACAGGGAGAGACCCGAGACAAATTTTAATCTATGTCCCAGTATATCAGTGACCAGCTGGTCTAATAAATAGCTAAACGATTACAAGATGTATTGGTTTTGATTGCAATTGGTTACCGTGGACATATTTGGACAGGTTTCACAGTAATCCCGACGCAAGACCATGGCTTTCGATTAAACTTGTATAATCAATGCAAACGCTCCCCGGCGGAACTGGTTGATGAACATGGGTTTCTGCAGGTGAAACCACCAGGCGACGGGCAGGTCGAATCCGCATTGCGGTTGAATTTTGGACATTCTGATGAAAGCAAACATATTCCAGCACGGTTTCACCAAACGCACGGCCCCCCTGCTCCTGGCACTTCTTTTCGCATCCACAGCCTACGGTTCAATCCAGACTGAAATCCTCAAGCCCACCCGCCAGCAGGTCAGTACCGCCGACATGGTGGTGGAACGCCTGGAAGAATTGCACTATCGCAAGTTCCCCCTGGACGATGCGCTCTCCGCCGAAGTCTTCGACCGCTACCTGAAAGATCTCGACAGCAGCAAAAGCTACTTTCTGCAATCCGATATCGAGGAATTCAACCGTTATCGTGTGCAGCTGGACGACGCACTGCAAAAAGGCAACCTGCAGCCAGGATTCGATATTTTCAACCGTTACCAGCAACGCATCGCAGAGCGGCTGGAATTCGCCATCAGCCTGGTGACCGGTGGCATCGACAAGTTTGATTTCACCCAACAGGAATCGCTGGAAACCGATCCGGAAAAAAGCAAATGGCCCGCAAACCGCGCCGAGTCCGATGATCTGTGGCGCAAGCGAGTGAAGCACACCATCATCAACATGCGCCTGAACGGCAAGGCCGACGCCGACATTCTGAAAACCCTGGAACGCCGTTACCGCACCAACCTCAATCGCGTTCTGCAGACCAACAGCGAGGACGCGTTCCAGATCTACATGAATGCATTGACGCAAACGTTCGATCCGCACACCCAGTATTTTTCCCCTAAGGTGTCGGAGAATTTCAACATCAACATGAGCCTGCAGCTGGAAGGCATTGGCGCGGTACTGCAGAGCGAGGATGAATACACCAAAGTAGTCAGCCTGGTACCCGGCGGTCCTGCCGATCTGGGCAAGACACTGAAAGCAGCGGACCGTATCGTGGGCGTGGGCCAGGACAAGGACGAAATCCAGGACGTGGTGGGCTGGCGTCTGGATGAAGTGGTGGATCGTATCCGGGGCAAGAAAGGCACGGTGGTACGGCTCGAAGTGATTCCCGCCGATGCCAAGAGCGATCATGAAACGCGGATCGTGCACATCACCCGCGACACGGTAAGACTGGAAGATCGCGCGGCGCAGTCTGAAGTAATGGACATTGATGTGAATGGCCACAAGGAACGGCTCGGCATCATCAGCCTGCCCACGTTTTATGCCGATTTCCGCTGCCGCAAATCCGGTGACGGCAGCTGCCGTTCCACCACCTTTGATGTAAAAAAACTGATTGAAAAACTGCAGACGCAGAAGATCGACGGCCTGGTGATC
>JBMOPR010000878.1:0-4981 GCA_049323075.1 Pseudomonadota bacterium | reverse complement strand
CCCCTTATAAAGACAAAGTGAAAATCTTCAAATTCCTGTTCAAGTGACAGCGACTGGCAACCCGGTGAACGCATGACGGCCGGCCTTGTGCCGGCCGTTGTCCGCCATCAAGATTCCGGAGCGGTGGGGCTGCTAGAGTGGCCGCTGCCATTCACATGGAAGGAATCGAGGTATGCGAAATCAAAAGGGCAAAATGCTGCGTGCGCGGGTGCTGCTGGCATGTGTTCTGGCTGGCGTGGTTGCCGCGGCCCGGGCTGCGCCGGACGCTCCTGGCGTTTTCCGGGAGCCTGCCCCCGCCGTCACCCGCCTGCTGACCGCGTTGCCGCCACCCAAACCCCTGGTGCATGCCCGTTCCGGCCAGGTGGCCTTGCTGCAGTATGAGCAGCTCATCAGCCAGGCCCGGCTGACGGCGCCCCGGCTGGGGCTGGCAGGTTTCCGGCTGGACCCGGTGACCCTCACCACGGGGATCGAGCCCCGGATTCTGCAGGTTGAGATCCTGTCCACGTCCGCTGAAAAGCAGACCCCGCGCCTCTGGCAAGCGGGTGGTGAAAGCCGCTTCGAGCATGTGCAGTTCGCCCCCGACGGCCGCACCCTGGCCGCCCTGCGCGTGCAGACGGGCCAGCCGTCCCGGCTGGTGTTGTATGACATCGCCACCGGCAGCGAACGCAGCATCGATGCGGGGGTCAATCCGGCCTGGGGTAATCCCTGCGCCTGGGTGGGCAATGACCGGCTGCTGTGCCGGATGGTGCCGGCCGGCCACAAGCCCCCGGCAGCGCCGGCACTGGCGCCACTGGTGATGTCCCACGCCGGAGCCCCCACCCCGGTGCGCACCTATGACAATCTGCTGGAAAGCCCCGCCGACGACGACCGTTTCGATCAGTACTTCACAACCGAACTGGCGCTGATCACCCGTGATGGCCGCGAGCAGCGTCTGGCGGTCGCCCCCGGCCCGATCCGCAGTTTCTTGCCATCGCCCGATGGCAGCCTGGTGATCCTGCGCCGGCTGGAACGCCCCTATTCCCGCCTGGTGCCCGCCAGCGGCTTCCCTGCCCGCATCGAGGCCTGGAACCTGCAAACCGGGCAGCGCATCTACCAGTCCGCGCTGATGGGTTTCGGTATCGAGGAAGAGGATGGCGAGGGTGCTGATGCCGAAACCCTGGTCTGGGCGCCACTCCTGCCCCTGACGGCCGGCTTCCTGTTCCAGCAACAGGAAGGTGGCAAGCTGCGCTACCAGTGGCGCTCAGTGCAGGCGCCCTTCAAGGGCGAGAATACGAAAGTCGTGGCCGCCAGCGATTTTCCCATCCGCCGTTTCGGCTGGACCAGCGCCGGCACGCCCTGGTATGCCTGTGATACCGCCGTGCGGGGTGAGCTGGAGGTGCGGGTGGTGCTGGCGGACGGCAGTGCCCGCGGCCTGTGGCGGGGCACGGCGGCCGACCGCTACGGCAGTCCGGGGCGCGCAATACGGCTGGATGGCAGCACGGGCCCCGTGCTGGAATCCAGCGGCGAGATTTTCCTGGAGGGGGATGGTCTGGCTGCCACGGGTCCGCAACCGTTCCTGGACGCCCTGAACCTGCAGACGGGTGCCACCCGCCGTCTGTTCCTGGCCAGGGCCGGCGAATTCGATGAAGTGCTGGCGGTACTGGATGCAACCGGTTCACGCCTGCTCACCTCGCGGGAATCGGAAACCAGCCCGCCCACCCTGTATCTGGTGGAAAACGGCAAGGCCAGGTTACTACGGCAACAACCCGATCCCTATCCTGAATTGCAAGCGGTCGAGCGCCGGCTGATCACCTATCCCCGTGCCGACGGCGTGAAGCTGGCGGGTACCCTGTATCTGCCGAAGCAGCGTGCGAAGAATAAACCCCTGCCCACGCTGATCTGGATCTATCCCTACGAATACAATGATCCGCAGCAGGCCGAGCAGCTTGACGAGCGCCAGTTCCGCTTCCACCGCATCAAGGGGCCGGCGGCCATCGCGGCGGCCGTGGCGGGTTATGCGGTGCTGGTGAATCCCACGGTGCCCATCATTCAGGAAGGCTCCGAACCGGCGGACGAATACCTGCCGCAACTGGTGGCCAGCGTCGAGGCAGCGGTGGATTATCTCGCGAAAGAAGGCATCAGCGATCCCAACCGCATGGCGGTGGGCGGTCGCAGTTATGGCGCGTTTTCCTCTGCCAACCTGCTGATCCATTCCCAACGTTTCGCCACCGCCATCGCCATGAGTGGCGCCTACAACCGCACGCTGACACCGTTCGGCTTCCAGCATGAAAAGCGCACTTTCTGGGATGCCACCGAGTACTACACCAGCATCTCGCCGTTCTTCCACGCCAACCGGATCAAGGTGCCGCTGCTGCTGGTGCACGGCGGCTCCGATCCCAATCCGGGTACGCCCACCCTGCAGGCGCGGCGCTTTTTCCATGCGCTCGCGGGGGAAGGTGCGACGGTGCGTTACGTGGAATTGCCGTTCGAGGAGCATCACTACAAGGGCCGCGAGACCGTGCTGCATGCGGCCTGGGAAATGATCGACTGGCTGGATACCACCATCGGCCCGGCGGTACCGCGCTGAACCGGCGGCTCAGGCCAGCAGCGATTTCAGTTCCTGGATCTGCTGCCGGGCCTCGTCGAGCACTTTCAGGCTGAGATCCGGAGTGAGCTGGCCGAGGGCGAGTTTCGCAAAGGCGGGCACTTCGTCGATGCGGGGCAGGTGCCATTGCGCGCGCTCATGCACCTGCCCGTGCAGATGCGCGATCAGCAATACGTCGGTGTAATCGGCCTTGCCGTCGTGATCGCGGAACCAGTGGTTCTGGTGCTGGGCGGCGGTGATGAAATCGGTGTCGAATCCCCACTCTTCCAGCACCATGGCCGACAGTTCCGGCGTCAGATGGGTGAGAATGCTGCGCAACGTGGCCGGATCGCCCAGCAGGTCGGGATGGGCTTCCGTCATCCGGATCAGCGGCAGGGCGCCGATCTCGTGCAGCAGCCCCACCAGCATGGCGCGTTCGGACTGCAGCCCCGGGGTCATTCGTGCCAGCACCGCGCACAGGGCCGCCATGTCGATGGCATGACGCCAGCGTTGCAGCATCAGGTTTTTCACGGTGGCATTGCGGGCGGAGAACAGATCCCGCGCCAGCAGGCTGGTGACCAGGCTCTGGGATTTTTCCATGCCCAGCCGCAGCAGGGCGGATTTCACCGTTTCGCAATGGGATTGCGCGCCGAACAGTACGCTGTTGGCCACCTTGAGCAGCCGCGCCACAATGGCCGGGTCGGCATTGATGATGGACGCGATGTCGTCGAGGCGGACATCGGATTTGGTGAGCGCCCGCCGCACCCGCAACGCGATGCCGGGCATGGCCGGCAGGGCCAGCGTCCCTTCCTGCGCCTGACGGATCAGGCGTTCCACCAGGGGATGTGAGCGCCAGGGCGCGTTCACCGCCTCTTCTTCGGCGAAAAACCGCACCGGTTTGCGACTGACCTGGTGACAGCGCAGTTTCGAGGCTTCGATCCGCAACAGCTCTGCACCTGGCAGAGCACTTACCTGAAACGGACTGGGGCGCTGGTTGGCAATGGGAAAGCCGGCATCCAGGTCGCCGGCCCGCAGTATCCGTGATTCCCCGTTCGCATCCTGCAATTCCACTTCGCCCCGAATCAGGAAATAGACAAACGGCTCCACACTGTTGAGTTTCAGCAGCGTGGTGGGGGCGCTGGCCACCACGGAGCGGCAGCAGGGTTCAATGGCCTTCAGCTCCGGCACGCTCCAGTCGCGAAAATAGGGCAACGAGAGCGTAAGCCGGCGCAGTGTGCCCATGTGGACGGGCACAACGGAAGCCTGGTTCATCGACAAACCTTCCTTTGCGGGCAAATCGTTTCAACGCTTTTCTTGGGGGGACTCTGCCTGAAATCAGGCTGCTTGTTTCGAGTATAGAAAAGGTCGGCGATTCATGCCCGGAGCTGTGAGCTCCGGGCAGTGGGGAGGGTAACGGTCAGTGTCGGGATCAGGCAGTCAGGTGCAGCTTGTCCCAGATCGCCAGGGTCGGCGCGGCCTGGTTCAGTGTGTAGAAATGCAGGCCGGGCGCGCCCATGTCCAGCAGTTCCTGGCACAGGCTGGTCACCACTTCCTCGCCGAATTGCACGATGGACGGCAGATCGCCGGCGTAGGCTTCCATGCGCACCTTGATCCAGCGCGGAATCTCGGCGCCGCAGGTGTGGGAAAAGCGCACCAGGTTTTCATAGTTGGTGATCGGCATGATGCCGGGCACGATGGGGATTTCGATGCCCATTTTCTCGCAGCTGTCGATGAAGAATTTGTAGGCGTCGATGTTGAAGAAATACTGGGTGATCGCGCTGCTGGCACCGGCGTCCACCTTGGCTTTGAACGCATTCAGGTCGGCCTTCATGCCTTGCGCCTGCGGGTGCATTTCCGGATACGCTGCCACTTCGATGTGGAAATGATCGCCAGTCTGTTCACGGATGAAACGCACCAGATCGGAGGCGTATTTCAGTTCACCCAGCGATGCGCCCATGCCAGACGGCAGATCACCGCGCAGCGCGACGATGCGGTTGATGCCGTTGGCCTTGTATTGCTGCAACAGTTCCGCCAGCTGCTTTTTGGTGTCACCGACGCAGGACAGGTGCGGCGCCGTGCAGATGCCGGTACCGTTCTTCACACTCATCACGGTTTCAAATGTGCGGTCGCGGGTGGAGCCGCCGGCGCCGTAGGTCACGGAGAAAAAGCCGGGCTTGCGCGCTGCCAGCTGTTGTTGCACCACGCCCAGCTTTTCCATCCCGGCGTCGGTTTTGGGCGGGAAGAATTCGAAGCTGAAGCGCTTGTCGTATTTGGATTGGGAGTTCATGGTGTTCTCGTCTGGTTCTGCCGGTGTCACGTCTGCGTGATCGAGTGCCGGACTTGATTTTGGGCACGCTACAAGTACATCCCTGTAAGCTCGACAGCGGCCATCCATGGCCGCTGACGTCCCAAAATCAA
>JBMOPR010000877.1:0-4990 GCA_049323075.1 Pseudomonadota bacterium | reverse complement strand
AATCCCTGCAGCAGGTGGCCCTGCGGGCCCGCCGGCTGGACCTGCCCATGGATGCGCTGCGCATCATGTCGGAAACCAGCATCGAAAATATCCTCGCCACCGCCGCGAAAGAGCAGCCCAAGGTGATGGTGGTGGATTCAATCCAGACTGTTTACAGCGAAGCGCTCACCTCAGCCCCCGGCGGTGTGTCGCAGGTGCGGGAGTGTGCCGCCGCACTGGTGCGCTACGCCAAGCAGAGTGGCACGGCGCTGTTCCTGGCGGGCCACGTCACCAAGGAAGGTGCTCTGGCCGGCCCTCGCGTGCTGGAACACATGGTCGACTGCGTGCTCTATTTCGAAGGCGAGCAGGACAACCGCTTCCGCATGATCCGCGCCGTGAAGAACCGCTTTGGCGCAGTCAATGAGCTGGGCGTTTTCGCCATGACGGACAAGGGCCTGCGGGAAGTGTCCAATCCCTCGGCGATTTTCCTGTCCCGTTACGACCATCCCACCCCCGGCAGTATTGTCATGGTGACGCGGGAAGGCAGCCGCCCGCTGCTGGTGGAGGTGCAGGCGCTGGTGGACGACAGCCAGCTGGGCAATCCGCGCCGCGTCGCGGTGGGGCTGGACCAGAACCGCCTCGCCATGTTGCTGGCGGTGCTGCACCGGCACGGCGGCGTCGCCACCATGGGCATGGATGTGTTCCTCAACGTGGTGGGCGGGGTGAAAGTGCTGGAAACCGGCTCCGATCTGGCGGTGCTCACCGCCGTGGTGTCCAGTCTGCGCAACCGGGCGCTGGACAATCGCCTGATTGCGTTCGGCGAAGTGGGGTTGTCCGGCGAGATCCGTCCGGTGCCCAATGGCCAGGAGCGGCTGAAGGAAGCGGCCAAACATGGGTTTGCCCGCGCCATCGTGCCGAAGGGCAACGTGCCGAAAGCGCCGATTCCCGGCATGGAGGTGGTGGGGGTAACGCGGCTGGAAGAGGCGCTGGACGCGCTGTGATTTCCTGTTAGAATTCTCGCACCTTAGGGGAGTAACCGGCTGGCCCCGTGCCAGCGTCACGATCAACATAATTGAGCCGAAGGCTTATGGTCGTGGCATCCACAGCAACCTGTGGACTGGTGAGACTTGAGGCAACAGCCACTGCCCGGGCGGGACAGTCGCCGTTGCCTTGTGTCCAACCTCCCGCCGAGACCTGTTCATGGAAGCCTTCCTCAGTTCCACCTTCGCTGTCGCCATTGCCGAAATCGGTGACAAGACCCAGCTGCTGCCGCTGTTTCTGGCCACCCGCTTCACCCAACGCTACGCCATCATTGCCGGCATTCTGGTTGCCACACTGCTCAATCACGCCGCTTCTGCCTGGCTGGGTGTGTTCGTCATGCAGTGGGTTCCGGCCCAGTGGGGCCACTGGCTGATAGCCGGCAGTTTCGTGCTGATCGCGCTCTGGCTGCTGATTCCCGACAAGGACGATGGCGCGCCCAGCGCGCTGGACCGGTACGGCGCATTCATTGCCACCACCGTGCTGTTCTTTCTGGCGGAAATCGGTGACAAGACGCAGATCGCCACCGTGGTGTTGGCGGCGCATTACCATTCAACGTTCTGGGTGGTGGCGGGCAGTACGCTGGGCATGCTGGCGGCGAACGTGCCGGTGGTGCTGGCCGGCGAGTGGCTGATGCAGCGGATGCCACTGCGCTATGCGCGCTGGGGTGCGTGCGCCCTGTTTCTGGTGCTGGCGGTGGTAACGTTGGTGAACGGGGGCAAAGGATAGGTTGCGGAGGGGCCGGGGCGCGGTGCGCTCAGGCCCGGGCTGGGGGGCTGGATCAGGTTTTGCCGAATCGGGTCAGTGCGTTGAACTCCCGTTCCAGCAACGCCTCGCTGCCGGTGTTGAGTTCCACGATGCGGCGCAGGTGCGACACGCTGTCCACATCGATATGGTCGCACACCAGTCCTACATGATTGCCTTCCTGGTGCACCACATGCCCCTCCATGTTGATTTCGGTTTCCTCGTCACTGAGCAACAGGTGCAGCGACACCGCGTCACCCGTTTTCAGTGCGGAACCGGCTGGCAGTTCCACCAGCGCCCCCTTCAGGGAAATATCCAGCAGGTGTGTGGCCCAGTCGGATTCGCCCTTCAGCAGGCGCGCGCGGGCGTCGAAGGCAATGCGGGTGAAATTGCGTTTTTCTAGCATGATGGCGGTACGCCCTGATCAGTCCATTGCATCCAGCATAGTCCAATCTTTAATAAAACGCAGAATTTCCGCCAAATTCAAGTTGGCCCTGTGGCGTTTTTGTTACGGTTCGCAAATCCGTGTTACCAAAAGCCGGTCGTGGCGGTTCGGTGCTTTGCAACGCATAAACCGGTGACCGCTCATGGGAAAAAACTCTAAGAAAAGTTAAAAGGAACTACAAATTTTTTTGATGCTGCGTTAATAATTAAAAGATGAAAGCCGCCAGGCTTTCATGGAAGATGCGCTGGTTGGGAACGAGAGTGCCTGATTTCACAACTCTGAAACATTGTGCAGGAATGGGGTTATGAGAACGACATCCACCACCAATGAAACTCAATTCGTTGAAGAAGTCGACGAAGTCCTGATGGACGATATCGACAATGAAATCGAAAAACGCCTGGAAGGAAAAAGCAAAAGGTCAGGCGACTACCTGAGAAAAATCGAGGCGCTGATGGAAGAGCGCCGCCTGCAGCGGGAGCTGGGGTATCTTGATGACGACAGCGAAGGCGGCGACGAGGAGTAACCGCACTGCCTTCAACTGGCCACTGCCGGAAACCGTGAGGGGCCGGGGCGGCGGATTTTCGGTGCTGTGCAGCGTGCCGGTCCTGTGCCGTGAGTGTTCCGGGTTGATGCACCCGTGTTCAGTGCCAATATGACATGCAGCAAAAGGGGCGCATTTGCGCCCCTTTCTGTTTTCACTTCGATCGCTTCGTTTGCGGTCAGGCCAGCTTCCGGTATTTGAGCCGTTTTGGCTGAGTGGCTTCCTCGCCGTATTTTTTCTTCTTGTAGGCTTCGTAATCGGTGAAGTTGCCTTCGAAGAATTCCACGCCTTCCTCGCCTTCGAAATCCAGGATGTGGGTTGCAATCCGGTCCAGGAACCAGCGGTCGTGAGAGATCACGATGGCCACGCCGGCGTAGGTCAGCAGCGCTTCTTCCAGGGCCCGCAGGGTTTCGATATCGAGGTCGTTGGTCGGTTCGTCCAGCATCAGCACGTTGCCGCCAGTGCGCAGCAGCTTGGCCAGATGCAGACGGTTGCGCTCGCCGCCGGACAGTTCGCCCACCCGTTTCTGCTGGTCAGCGCCCTTGAAGTTGAAACGGCCCACGTACGAGCGTGATGCCATTTCGTAGGAACCGATCTTGATGAAATCGAGACCGTCGGACACTTCTTCCCACACGGTGCGGTTGTTGTTCAGGCTGTCACGGGACTGGTCGACGTAGGCCAGCTGCACGGTGGAGCCGATGTGCACTTCGCCGCTGTCGGGCTTCTGTTCGCTGTTGATCAGGCGGAACAGGGTGGTTTTACCGGCACCGTTGGGGCCGATGATGCCGACGATGGCGCCTTTGGGGATCTTGAAATTCAGGTGGTCGTACAGCACGCGGTCGCCGAAGGATTTGGTGACGTCGCGGAATTCGATGACGTCATCCCCCAGCCGCTCCGCCACGGGGATGTAGAGTTCCTGGGTTTCGTTGCGCTTCTGGGCTTCGACGCTGGTAAGTTCCTCGAAGCGGGCGATACGCGCCTTGCTCTTGGCCTGACGGCCCTTGGGGTTGGCGCGTACCCATTCCAGTTCGGATTTGATGCTGCGCTGGCGTGAGGCTTCCTGCTTGGCTTCCTGTTCCAGGCGGGCTTCCTTCTGTTCCAGCCAGGACGAATAGTTGCCTTTCCAGGGGATGCCGTGGCCGCGGTCCAGTTCCAGAATCCACTCGGCGGCGTTGTCGAGGAAGTAACGGTCGTGGGTGATGGCCACCACGGTGCCTTTATAGTCGTGGAGGAAGCGTTCCAGCCAGGCGACGGACTCGGCGTCCAGGTGGTTGGTCGGTTCGTCCAGCAGCAACATGTCGGGGGCGGACAGCAGCAGGCGGCACAGGGCCACCCGGCGCTTTTCACCACCGGACAGCTTGGTCACGTCGGCATCCCAGGGCGGCAGGCGCAGGGCGTCGGCGGCGATTTCCAGGGTGCGGTCGATGTCCCAGCCGTTGCAGGCGTCGATCTTGTTCTGCAGTTCGGCCTGCTCTTCCAGCAGCTTGTTCATGTCATCGTCCGACATTTCCTCGCCGAACTTCATGCTGATTTCGTCGAAACGGGTCAGCACATCCTTGATTTCACGCACGCCGTCTTCCACATTGCCGCGCACGTCCTTGGCGGGATCCAGCTGGGGCTCCTGCGGCAGGTAACCGATCTTGATGCCGGTGGCAGGGCGGGCTTCCCCGTCGAACTCTTTGTCGACACCTGCCATAATGCGCAGCAGCGTGGACTTGCCCGAGCCGTTCAGGCCGAGTACGCCGATCTTGGCGCCGGGGAAGAAAGACAGGGAGATATCCTTGAGAATTTCGCGCTTCGGGGGCACGACCTTGCTGACCCGATGCATGGTGAAAATATATTGCGCCATAGCTTATTGAATACTGTGTAATTGCCGGGAAGGGTTGTTGGGATTCGGCGCTACGCTACTCCAATTGCCAGGGCGATGCAAACTTCCATCCTTGATCTAAATACCCCGGTTCAGCCGGGAAAGGAGCCTGTGTGAACTCGCTTTTCAGGCCTGCTTTTTGGGCGTTGATCTGGTCTGTGCTGCTGGTACTGGTTCCACCGGTGCTTGCTGCCGGCGAGCCAGAGAAGGCCGCTGAATCCGGATCGGGCCCCAACCTGGAATCGCAGCTGCAGCAGCTGCAGGAAGAGCAGAAGCTGCTGGCGCGCCAGAACGCCGAGATCAACAGCCAGATGCAGCAGGCGCCGGGCCTGGTCGAGCAGATGCGGCGCGAGATCAGCCGGCTGGAGAGACAGCC
>JBMOPR010000876.1:0-4991 GCA_049323075.1 Pseudomonadota bacterium | reverse complement strand
GTCCGCGTTGATGACTGCGCCTGGCTTCAACTGAACATAGGCAACCGGAATTTCACCTGCATGCGCATCCGGTCGACCCACTGCTGCTGCCAGTTGAATCGCGGGATGCCGGTGCAAAGGCTCTTCAATGGATGCGGGATCGATGTTGTGCCCACCGCGAATGATCAATTCCTTTTTGCGGCCGGTTAGCCAGAAATAGCCATCCTTGTCCTGCCTGCCCAGATCGCCGGTGTTGAGCCAGCGCTGGCCGTCTCCGGCTTCGATCCACAATCCCTTGTTTTGCTCCGGTATCCTGTAGCCGGAAAATACGTTGGGGCCCGAAATGGCGATGACACCTGCTTCATCGATTCTGCAATCCCGTTCGTAGCGCCCTTCTGCGTCGAGAACAACGGTTTTCATCTGCTGGCCTGGGATTCTGATCCCGATCGAGCCTAGCCTGCGGTCGCCAAGGGATGGATTGACACTGCTCACGCAAGTGCCTTCGGTGAGGCCATAGCCTTCCAGTATTTTGAGGCCCGTTGAATCCTGGAACCGGCGAAATACTTCGACAGGCATGGGGGCTGCACCACATAAACCGTATTCAAGGCAATCGATTCTGTGATGCCCGATGGGTACCTGCAACAAGCCCGCGTACAAAGTGGGCACGCCGCTGAAGAAATTGATCTGGTGATGCGCCACGATTTCCCAGAATCCGGGTATGACGCCCTCGCCACGATAGCCCTGGGGTGTGCCCAGAATGACATGGGCACCCTTCCAGAAAGGAATCAGCCCTGTCACCAGAACCCCATTGACATGAAAAAGCGGCAGTCCACAGAAAACGTTCTTGCGGTTGCTCATGCCGGAGCCGATCGTTTGCGCCACGCTCCAGGCGTTCGCTACTTCATTGCGATGGGTCCGCATGGCGATTTTGGGTGTGCCCGTTGTGCCGCCGGTACAGAAGAATGAGGAATAATCGCCACGATCAATGCATCTTCCCGAATCCAGCCCATGCCTGTTCTGATTCCTGATGGCGCTGCCAAAGTCATGCGCCCTGATCCCGCGGGGCAGCGCTTTTCTGATTCCCTGCAGACCATGCAGCTGGACGGTTTCCTTTTTCTGCGCCAGTCGCGCCAGAAAATGTTTTGGCCCCCGCACCCGGTCAGCCAGATCAACCAGGACCAGATGGCGCAGGCTGGCAACCTTCGGTAGGGCCTTGCTCACTTTTGGCCACAGATCGGTGCCCGGGAAAGGCGCGAGGGTGACCAGTATGGTGGCGCCTGCTGCATTCAGCAGCTCCGCAATGGCCGTTGGCTCCAGCAGCGGGTTGATGGCAGCGACGATGCCGGCGGCCTGTCCACCCCAGATAACGAAGTGCGTCTCGGGCAGGTTGGGCAGAATAAACGCGATGACCGTGTCCTTCGTGGCGCCCAGTGAATGAAAGAAGTTTGCTGTCCTGTTGATGTTGTCCAGCAACTGCCGGTAGCTCCAGGTTTCCGGATTGCGGTGTTCTTTTGCCTGCAGGAAGAAAGAGAGTGCAATGGCATCCGGATCAAGGTTGGCGCCCGCACATAACATTTCATAGGTACTGGCTGGAAGTGGCGGAATCCCCGCGGCTTCAATGGCCAGCACATCGCTGATGGTGGAAATGCCCTGACCCTGTTTCATTTTTCGTTCTCAATGACATGGCTTTGCCGGCCCAGATTGATTTTGCCGTCCCGGCTGACGATGGTGCTTTCCACTTTGTCACCGGCTTTCAGGTACTGTTTCCGGCTGCGTTGGGATTTGAGAAAAAGCTCCCACTTTTTGGCTTCGGGCAGCAGTGCAGACAGACGGACGGCCGTAGGTGACGGCAGACCCAGCGCACATCCAGCCGGGGTTCCGGTCATCAACACATCACCCGGTTCGAAATTCTGGATCTGCGAGTATTCGGTGAGAGATTCCGCCGGTTTGAAAACCAGGTTGGCGGTTGAATCCTGCTGTCGGATACCGGCGTTGACGGTCAGTGTCAGCTGCAATTCGTGGAGATAATGCATTTCTTCTGGCTCCAGCAGACACAGTACGGGCCCTAGCGGGCAGAATGTGCGATAACTCTTGCCCTTGTGAAACTGCATCTGCGGAATTTGCACGTCGCGGGCGGAAATATCGTTGCCTATGCAGATGCCTGCCACGTATTCGTGCAGATTGCCTTCGGTAACCGTGACGGCGCTGTCGGTGCGCTTGCCCAGTACCAGCGTAAGCTCGATTTCATAGTCGAGCAGCGTGACATGACGAGGCTTGATGATCTTTCCGTTGGGCCCGGTGATGGACGCAGTGGATTTGGTGAAAAACATATTGAAGGCTTTGGCATCCGGATTCATGCCGGAGTCGATCATGTGCTGGCGATAGTTGGCTCCCTGGCACAGCACTTTGGCGGGCGTTGTGATTGGGGAGAGGAGCTTGATGGAATCCAGTGCAAGGGGCGCTCCGGCTTCGTCTGCCGCTTTGCGAATTGATTTGCGCCCCAGCTCCAGCAATGCCTGTGTGGTAGTGCATGGCACGTTGAGCGGTCGAACCTGATTCGATTCAATCAGCCCCCACTGAATGTTGTTGGCTGCTTCAAAACGAACGATATGCAGGGCCATGAAAAATCTCCGGTGTCAGGAAAACAGTTTTGCCAGCGTTAACAGCTTGCGGACGTTCAGATCCGGGCTGTGCTTCAAATGGTGCAAGGCGGATCGAAGAGTTGTGATATTCAATTTGGGTCTGGTGAAACTTGAGGGCATTTTCTGGCCCCATTGAGACATGGCCTCGCGGCTGACAGGATGCACGCCCATCGGCAAGTCGGCGGTGAACACATCACCATCGCAGTAGTGTTCCAGTTTGTGTCCCCACGGGTCATTCCAGTAATCAAATATCTGGCTGCCCAGAATGTGGCGACCGATACCCCACGCGTGTTTCCAGCCTTTCTCGCGCAGGATGCGTTGTCCCATGCCGATGGCATCGGCATCCACCAGCTCAAATGCACTGTGGCTGTATTGCGGCATGAAACCCTGCGCCATGGCCAGGGTGTGGTGATCGGCCGGCGTGTCGCCCAGGTCCAGGCGCATGAACACCACAGCGGGTGAGCCATCTGGCAACACCTGTACGTCACTGGGAATGAAACCGAAGTGCCGGGTGTACCAACCGCACGTGGCCTGGAAATCGGCAACTTCCAGAACGACATGCCCCAGCTTCAACACTTCTGGCGGATTCAGTGGCGGGCGCTGGGTATCGTTGATCCGGCGCGTTTTCAGTTCGTAGTTCAACTCCAGCGCTTTGCGGTGAGGCAATGGTTCGACCGGTGACTGCCCATATACCGCTTCCACCACAAACCCGGAAGGATCGTGCAAACGCACGCACTCGCCGCCGCCTGGATAATCCAGCGGTTCAATGCCCGTCGCGCCGGGCAGCCTGCTCAATGCCTCCAGATCGGAGCGGCCTCCCATGATCAGACCAAAGCCGACAAATCGAGCGATGTCGGCGCGTGCAGCCCGGTAACAGAAGGGTGATGACTGCGTCCCCCGCAGGTACAACACGTCATTGCTTTGATTCACCGGAAAAAGCCCGAAATCCCGCAGAAACTGCTCGGCCTTGCCCAGGTCAGGCAATTCGAACAACAGATAACCGAGTTGCCGCGCTTTGGTTGTCGGCGTGGGGTGTCGCTGGGGTTGTGAGGTTGTCAGTTGCGCCATGGCGTATCGATCCTGGTTTTAATCGTAGATGTGCATTGTCTTCGACGAAATAAAACATTAATCAATATTGATATACGTGTCAATATAGGATAAAAATATTGTGGACTCACCATTCGGGGCCGCCGTAAGCCGGCAAAATTGAAACGCAGAATCCAGCGACAAGAGATTGATATGGCAAAGAATTCCTCTCGTTTTTCCCTGGAAAATCCAGATGTACTGATAGTAGGTTATGGACCTGTGGGGGCGGCAGTAGCTGCGCTTCTGGGCCGTTACGGGGTGCGGACTACCGTGATTGACAAGGGGCAGGACGTACTGATGATGCCCAGGGCCATTGCACTGGACAATGAAGCGCTGCGCATCCTGCAAATGGCCGGACTGGATGATCAGAGTTTTGAGCGGATTGGTATTCAGCAGGTGCGGATGCACAGTCCCTACATGGGCCAGTTCGGTCGGGTCAATACCAGTGGCACGATTGATGGCCATCCCAAGCTTGTCACCTTTTATCAGCCCGATCTGGAAAAGGCGCTGCGCAATAAAGTCGCGCAGCATGCCTGTGTGAATATTCAATATCGTTGCGAACTGGTGGATCTGCAGCAGCTCCCTGACAGTGTTGAAGCGGTCATCCGCAACGCGGACGGCCAGGAGCAACGCATTTCTGCGCGCTTTGTGGTGGGCGCGGACGGCGCAAATTCCAAGGTTCGCGAGCTCATCGGCCAATCCTTTGAGGGCCAGACCTATTCGGAAGACTGGCTGATAGTCGATGCGAACCAGCGCGGCAAGAAAGCCATTGATCACGTGGAATTTTTATGTGACCCCAGACGCCCAACACCGCATATGCTGGCCCCCGGTGGTCGGGAGCGTTGGGAGTTCATGTTGCTGCCCGGGGAAACCCGGGAACAGATGGAGAAGCCCGAGAAGCTGGCGGAGCTGCTGTCGCCCTGGATAAAGCCGGATGAACTCACCATTGAGCGGCAAGCGGTTTACCGTTTTCACGCCCGCTGCTGCGACCGGTTTCAGAAAGGAAGGATATTTCTCGTCGGTGACGCCGCTCATATTACCCCTCCGTTCGTTGGACAGGGGCTTGTCGCCGGTTTGCGTGACGCGGCGAATCTGAGCTGGAAACTCTCCGCGGTGGTCAGCGGAAGAAGTCCTGAGAAGATTCTTGATTCCTATGATCAGGAGCGTCGTCCCCACGCCAGGAAGATGATCGATCTCGCCAAAATGATGGGCAAGCTTGTGATGCCGAGTACCACCACAAAGGCAGTCGCCGTGCATGGCCTGATGCGTATGCTAAGGGTGGTG
>JBMOPR010000875.1:0-5009 GCA_049323075.1 Pseudomonadota bacterium | reverse complement strand
AGGCCGCTATTTCGAAGTGATTCCCGGCACCGGCGCAGCGAAAAAGCAGTTCCTTGGCCAGCTGGAGGCGCCGGTCAAAACCGGCGAACGCGGCGGACTCAACCTGATTCTCACCACGCCCCGGCTCGGTTCCATCAAGGAGGGGCTGGCGGTTTACTACCGCGAGGTGCCGGTGGGCAAGGTCACCGGTTACCGGCTGGGGGATACCGCCGATCACATTCTGGTGTTCGTCAACATCGAGCCGCGCTACACGGCACTGGTGCGCAAGGGCAGCCGTTTCTGGAACGCCAGCGGTGTCAGCATCGACGTGGGCCTCTTCAAGGGCGCGAAGATCAAGACCGATTCGCTGGAATCCATCCTGGCGGGTGGCATCGCGTTCGCCACACCGGACAATGCCCTGGCGTTGCCCCAGGCCCAGCCCGGCGAGGTATTCAGCCTGAGCGCCGAGATGAAAGAGGAGTGGCTGGCGTGGAAACCACGCATCCCGCTGCCGAAATGATGACCGCCCCGTCAGCCCCGCCCCGGCCAAACCCGCTTTTTGCCCGCGGTTTACCTG
The DNA here is from genome assembly GCA_049323075.1 of Pseudomonadota bacterium. Taxonomy (GTDB): domain Bacteria; phylum Pseudomonadota; class Gammaproteobacteria; order Pseudomonadales; family Ketobacteraceae; genus Ch67. The sequence continues at coordinate 4,453 of JBMOPR010000875.1, read as the reverse complement.
CGGCAGGCCAGTCGTTATCCTACGGGTCCCTTTTAGTACCGAGATCGAACAATGTTTGAGTGGATTGCAGATCCTAGCGCCTGGGTAGCCCTGGCGACCCTGACCGCACTGGAAATCGTGCTGGGCATCGACAACATCATCTTCATTTCCATCCTGGTGGGCCGGTTGCCGGAACACCAGCGCCAGAAAGCCCGCGTCATGGGCCTGGGCCTGGCCATGTTCACCCGGATTGCCCTGCTGATGTCCCTGGCCTGGGTGATGAGCCTCACCGAGCCGCTGTTTACCATCGACTTCCTGGAGCGCGGCTTCTCCGGCCGTGATTTCATCCTGTTCGGTGGCGGCTTCTTCCTGCTGTGGAAGAGCACCGCAGAAATCTTCAACGCGCTGGAAGGCGAGGAAGAGGCGCAGAAGCAGGCTGGCAAGGCCAACGCGTTTTTCATCATCCTGATACAGATCGCCATCATCGACATCGTGTTTTCGCTGGATTCCGTCATCACCGCCGTGGGCCTGTCCCAGCATGTGCCGATCATGGTGATCGCCATCATGATCGCGGTGTTCATGATGATGTTCGCCGCCAAGACCATCGGCGATTTCGTCGACCGTCACCCCTCGCTGAAAATGCTGGCGCTGAGCTTCCTGATCCTGGTGGGTTTCACCCTGATGGCGGAAGGCTTTGGCGTGCATATTCCGAAGGCCTACATCTATGTCGCGATGGGCTTCTCGCTGGGCGTGGAGGCCATCAACATCCGCCTGCGCTCCAAGCGGGGCCAGCCAGTGAAGCTGCATAACCAGATGCCGGAAGACGTATGACCCACTCATTTGACCGCGTTTCCGTTGCCGGAATCCTGAGTGGCGCCCTGGACTTCATCCCGGATGCACCCCAGGTTGCGCGCGGTCTGCTCAACATGCTGCGGTCCAGTCCGGACCGCGCATGGTCCATCGGTCTGTTGCTGGAAGAACAGGCCCGGCGCCATCCGCACCGGCCGGCGCTGCGCTTCGGTGAGCGCGAATGGAATTACCGCGCCTTCAACGCCTGGGTAAACCGGGTGGCAGCACTGTTCGAAAAACAGGGTGTGCGCAGCGGCGATGTGGTGGGGCTGCTGATGGAGAACCGCCCGGAAATGCTGGTGTGTGTGGCGGCGGCGGTGAAGCTGGGCGCAGTGGCCGGCATGCTCAATTTCAACCAGCGCGACGCGGTGCTGGCCCACAGCATTGGCCTGATCAAACCCAAACTGATGGTGACGTCGGCCGAGAGCGTGGCGGCGCTGGAGACGACCCAGTACAGCCCGTTGCAGAGCACCGATATCTGGCATTACTGGTTGCCCAACCCTGGTTCTGATAACAAAAATCCGGAACGGCCCGCCGGCTATATGGATCTGGAGCAGGAAATCCGCTCGCTGCCGGACCGCAATCCTTCCAGTACCGGCAAAGTACTGATGAAGCAACCCTGTTTCTACATCTTCACCTCGGGTACCACCGGCATGCCCAAAGCGTCGGTGATGACCCATTACCGCTGGCTGCTGGGCATGTCGGGCCTGGGCCTGATGGCGCTGCGCCTGCATGCGGATGATGTGCTGTACACGCCGCTGCCGCTGTATCACAACAATGCGCTCACGGTGAGCTGGGCGGCCGTGCTGGGCAGCGGTGCCTGCCTAGCGCTGACGCGCAAATTCAGCGCCTCGGCATTCTGGAAGGAAATCCGCCAGCACAACGCCACCGCGTTCTGTTATATCGGCGAGCTGTGCCGCTACCTGCTGAACCAGCCGCCGTCGCAGGATGACCGCCGGCATCGCGTGCGCGTGATCATCGGCAACGGTCTGCGGCCGGAGATCTGGCAGGAATTCAAGCAGCGCTTCGGTATTCCCCGCATCGCCGAATTCTACGGTGCCAGTGAATGCAACCTGGGCTTCGTCAATGCCTTCAACCTGGACGGCACCGCCGGCTTCTGCCCGCTGCCGTTTGCCATCGTCGCCTACGATCCGGAAACCGAACTGCCGGTGCGCGACAGCCGCGGATTTCTGCAGCGGGTGCCGGCCGGTGGCGTGGGTCTGCTGATCACCGAGATCAACAAGCGGGCGCCGTACGACGGCTACACCGACGACAAGGCCAGCGAGAAAAAACGGCTGCACAACGTCTTTGCCGAGGGTGACAGCTGGTTCAACACCGGCGATCTCGTGCGCGACCAGGGTTTTCGTCATATCCAGTTCGTGGACCGGCTGGGCGACACCTTCCGCTGGAAAGGCGAGAACGTGGCCACCACGGAAGTGGAAGCCGCGCTCAACCAGTTCGACCAGGTGGAACAGGCGGTGGTGTACGGCGTGCAGGTGCCCAACGCCGATGGCCGTGCCGGCATGGCGGCGCTGACACTGCGGGTGCCACTGACAGAATTCGATCTGCAGGCACTGGCGGATACGCTGGCGCGGCAACTGCCGGTCTATGCCATTCCCCTGTTCCTGCGCATGCGCGAAGAACACGAGATCACCGGCACCTTCAAGAACCGCAAGGTGGAACTGAAAAACGAGGGGTTCGATCCGGCGGTGGTGAGCGATCCGCTGTTTTACTTCGCCGGTAAAGATGCCGGTTACCGGCCGCTGGATGCTGGCGTGCTGGAGCAGATCAGGGACGGCACGTTGCGGTTGTAGCTGTGAGCGAAAGGCTAGGTACCACCGCTTTGCACAGCAGTAACCACATACACAACATATAGAACCAGCAACAGCACTCCGCGTCTGCGCTCTATAAATCCGTTGCGCGGCGGATAAACAAATACCACCGCGACAGCTCCAAAAATCAGGGTGGCAGCAATATCGCGCAATGGCACGTCAATCGGATGTATCACGGCGGCAATGGCCACGATGAATATTCCGTTAAATATATTGCTCCCCAGAATTGTCCCCAGACTGACCTCATCATGCCCGCGCACCTTGGCAATGATGGTCGTTGCAAGTTCCGGAACGGATGTTCCTACCGCGACGATTGTCGCGCCGACGATGAATTCGCTAAATCCAAATGAGATGGCAATTTCCCTGGCACCGAGGACGATCAGGTTTCCTGCCACAATGAGAAATGCCAGACCCGCCAGGCAAGAGACCAGGATCAGCCACTTTGAGTGTTCACCCAGAATCGCACCAGCTGCCCCACGCTGCCTTCTGGCTTCAACAACGGCGGCCACCAGCCAGGTCATGAACATGCCCAGCATTAGCAGTCCGTCGATCCGGGAAAGCACGCCGTCAAGAAACAGGACGCTGGTTATCAGCGGAATCAGCAAGGCCACCGGTAAGTCGCGCTTTACGCTGTCTCTGCACGCCGGATATTACCAGCGCAATTCCCAGGATAAGGGCAACGTTCACGACATTACTCCCGAGCGCATCGCCCAGTGCTATTTGAGGCTTGCCTGCCAATGCGGAGCTGATGGAAACGGACAACTCCGGGCTGGATGTGGCGAACGCAGCAACAGTGGCGCCGATGATCCCGGGCGATATTCTTGCCCAGCCCGCCAGTCCGACGGTGCCTCGAACAAAGAGTTCTCCACCAATTCCGGCACACATAACGCCGAGCAGCAGAATAATGTATTCGTTCATCGCCACTCCCTGCTCAAAATGAAGCGGATTGTCTGGCGCGCAAAATCAGGATGCGCCCCAGAAGCAGCCCCAAGATTCCTGCCACAGCAGAGGCGACCAGGACACCCAGCTTTGCGGCACTCAGCAGGGTTGCGTCGTTGAATGCGAGTGTGGCAATGAAGATGGACATGGTGAAGCCAATGCCGGCCAGGCACCCGATCAGCCACATCCATGACCAGGTCATGCCCTCCGGGAGCTGACACCATCCGAGGCGTACCAGCGCCCAGCTACAGAGCATAATTCCGAGCGGCTTGCCGGCCACCAACGCCAGTGACACACCAAGCATTACAGAAAATGGATTGCCGTCGGCCAGATTGATGCCATCCAGATTCACTCCGGCGTTGGCGAGAGCAAACAATGGCATGACACCGTAGGCTACCCAGGGATGCAGGGCCATCTGGACGCGGACAACAGGCGGTAACAATTCACGCTGCGCGTTCTTCAGCTGTTTCACTGGCTGTATCAGTTCGTAGGCATCCCCTGCGCTCTTCTTTTGTCGTGCAACAAAGTCCTTGATGGCGCGGGCTGCGGTATCAGCGGGGCGCTCTATGCTTCGCGATGCGAAGACGGGTGTCATTAATCCGAGCACGACACCGGCCAGGGTCGGGTGCGCTCCCGTCTTGAGCAAGCCGATCCAGAGCACTGCACCAGGAATGACGTAGACGTATGCAGAGCCAATGCCGATCTGTTGCAGGCCCAGTACCAGAGCTATTCCAACGCCGGCGATAACGAATCCCATCGGGTCGAGTCCGCCAGAAAAACACACAGCGATAATCAGCACTGCAACAATATCGTCGATGATCGCCAGGGCCAGCAGAAAAATCCGGACAGATCCT
>JBMOPR010000874.1:0-5019 GCA_049323075.1 Pseudomonadota bacterium | reverse complement strand
ACACCCTGGCCGGCGACGGCAGCCAGCTGGCGGTGGACCTGGCGTTCAAATCCATGGACGACTTCAATCCCACCAACATCGTCAATCAGGTAGGCCCGCTCAAGCAATTGCTGGAAGCGCGCAACAAGCTGCGCGACCTGATGAGCAAGGCCGACCGTTCCGAACAACTGGAAAGCATCCTGGAAGAAATCCTGCAGAACACCGACAAGGTGGCCGCGATTTCCAAGGAACTGGGCATCGATAACAAAGACGGGGGTAATCAGTAATGGCCGAGCAAAAAACGGAAGCAGCGGGTGGCGCAGAAGCAGCCGAAGGTCAGACCAGCCTGCTGGAACTGGCCATCACCGCAACCAAACAAACCGGGCGAGATGAAGCGCAGGACCTGCTGGCGAATCTGACCAAGCAGGTCCTGGACGGCACCGTGACCTGGGACCGCAATCTCACCAAAACCATCACCAGCGCCATCAGCGCCATTGATGCCGCCATTTCCAAACAGCTGGCCGCCATCCTGCACGCCGAAAAATTGCAGAAGCTGGAAGGCTCCTGGCGCGGGCTGCACCACCTGGTGATGAACAGCGAAACCGGCACCGGCCTGAAGATCCGCATGTTCAACATCGGCAAGCGCGAGCTGTTCAAGGATCTGGACAAGGCCGTTGAATTCGATCAGAGCCAGACCTTCAAGAAAATCTACGAAGCAGAATTCGGCATCGCCGGTGGCGAACCCTATGGCGCGCTGATTGGCGACTATGAGTTCAGCAACCACCCGGAAGACATCGATCTGCTCAGCAAAATGTCCAACGTGGCAGCAGCCGGTTTCTGTCCCTTCATCAGCGCTGCCGGCGCCCAGATGTTCGGCTTCAATGATTTTACCGAATTGTCCACGCCACGCGATCTGTCGGGCATTTTCGCATCCCAGGAATACATCAAGTGGCGCAGCTTCCGCGCCAGCGAAGATTCCCGTTTTGTCACTCTGGTAATGCCGCGCGTACTGTCGCGCCTGCCGTACGGTGCCAACACCAAGCCGGTGGAGGAATTCAATTTTGAAGAATTCCCGGCCGACGCATCCGGCATGCACAAGGCCATGAGCCACGACAAGTACACCTGGATGAACGCCGCCTACGTAATGGGCACCACCCTGACCAAGGCCTTCTCGGAAAACGGCTGGTGCACTGCCATTCGTGGCGCCGAAGGCGGCGGCAAGGTGGAAGGACTGCCTTCTCATCTGTTCAAGAGCGATGATGGCGACGTGGATCAGAAATGCCCCACCGAAATCGGCATCACCGACCGCCGTGAAGCGGAACTGAGCGGCCAGGGCTTCCTGCCCCTGTGCCATTACAAGAATACCGATTACTCAGTGTTTTTCGGTGCCCAGACCGCGCAGAAACCCAAGGTGTACGACAATCCGGATGCCACCGCCAACGCAGCGATCTCCGCACGTCTGCCCTACATCATGGCTACCGGCCGCATCGCGCACTACCTGAAAGTCATGGCGCGCGACAAGATCGGTTCCTTCATGGAAGCCAAGGACTGCGAACACTGGCTGAACAAGTGGATTGCGGGCTACACCAACAGCAATCCCGATGCCAGCGCGGAAATGAAAGCCAAGTATCCGCTGGCGGAAGCCCGCATCGAAGTGAAGGAAACCCCGGGAGCTCCCGGCTCCTACAATGCGGTGGCCTATCTGCGCCCCTGGCTGCAGATGGAAGAACTGACCACCTCGTTGCGCATGGTCGCCAGCATTCCCAAGGCGAGCTGAGCACAACCGGCCACAGCGGCGCGTCGTTTCCACTCCGGCGCGCCGCTGCGGTTTTCACTCCGGTAGTTTTCTGAAACCAACATCGCACGCCCGCGTGCATGATTCCCACGGCAGACCATGGCAAGCATTGTTCTGGCAGAGATTCTTTCCGCAACCCAGCGCGCCACCACCGAATTGGCGGACAACGCCCTGGCGGAATTCCTGCGCAATGCCGACGACGTCGACGCCTTCGGACTGTGGGTAAAAAATTTCGCCACTGACGATGCCACCCGCCAATTGCCGCTGCGGCAATGGCTGGCACGCCAGATCGCCCTGATCGACGAACTGATCAGCGAGCAGTTGAATGCGATTCTGCACCAGAAAAAATTCCAGGAAATCGAAGCCGCCTGGCGCAGCCTGCACAAGCTGTGCGAGGAAAGCCGGCCCTATCCGCAAATCAAACTGCGCCTGCTCAACGTGAGCTGGGCGGAAGTGTGCCGCGATATCAGCCGCGCGCCGGACTTTGACCAGAGCCAGCTGTTCCAGCGCATCTACACCGACGAATTCGGCATGCCCGGTGGCGAACCCTATGGTTTGCTGGTGGGCAATTATGTGGTGAGCCACCGTCCGTTCGAGGGCCACCGTTACGACGATATCGAAGCGTTGCAGGGCATGGCGCAGATTGCGGCAGCCTCTTTCGCGCCCTTCATCTGCGCGGCGGCGCCCCAGCTGTTCGGGCTGGATGATTTCCAGAACCTGGGCAGCCACCTGAATCTGGACGGCATTTTCCAGCAACAGGAATACATCAAGTGGCGCAGCCTGCGGCAGCTGGAAGACACCCGTTTCGTGTCACTGACGCTGCCACGCATTCTGCTGCGCCACCCCCACCGCAGCCAGACCGGCGACCTGCCCTTCACCGAGGAGTGCAACGCACCGGAGCATTATCTGTGGGGCAATGCCAGCTTTGCGTTCGCCAGCGTGATCATCCGCGAATTCGGCGACATTGGCTGGTTCGCCCAGACCCGGGGCGTGCCCCGCGACGAACTGGGCGGCGGCCTGGTGACCGGCTTCGACGCGCTGCCCATCGACGCTGGCAATGCGCACCACATTCTCACCGACATCGTGCTGACCGACACACTGGAACGGCAACTGAACGATCTGGGATTGATGGCGTTGTGTCAGTGCTACGGCGTGCCGCTGGCGGCATTTCACAGCAATCCGTCGCTGCACCAGGCAAAACATTTCGACAGCAAGAGCGCCACTGCTAACGCCCGCATCAGCGCCATGCTGCAGCAGGTATTGTGCGCATCACGTTTTGCCCACTATCTGAAGGTCATGATCCGCGACAAGGTGGGCAGCTACAGCACGGAAAAGGAATGCGAGGATTTTCTGCTGAAATGGCTGAACCAGTACACCACCGGCCGCGACGACCTCAGCTGGGACATGCGCGCCCGTTATCCGCTGCGGGATGTGCGGCTGACCGTGCGTGAAACGCCGGGATCACCCGGGCAGTATTCCTGCATCATTTACCTGAAGCCGCACTACATCGCGGAAAATCTGGTGACGGAATTGAAACTCACCACTGAACTCACCCAGTCCGGCATCAGTACGCGGGGATAATGCAGATGGCCCAGATCGATGCCGACAAGAAACTGATTGCGCCACTGCTGGACCGGTTGCTGGACGACAATCCCTCCGCGCCCCACGATTTCACCCAGGGCCAGCACCTGCTGCTGAACCAGCTGCGGGAAAGCGTGCGCCGCGATCTGGAAAAACTGTTCAACAGTCGCCAGTGCTGCCTGACGCCACCGCAGGAACTGGATCACCTGCAGGGCGCGCTGCCTAACTACGGTTTGCCGGACGCCGCCACCCTGAACCTGCATTCGCAGAAGGCGCGACTGGATTTCTGCCGCACGGTGGAGGAAGCCGTGCGCCGCTTCGAGCCGCGCATCCGCAGCGTGAAAGTCTTCACTCAGTCGGCCATCGATCCGGAAGATCCCAGCATCCGCTTCCGGGTGGAAGCCATGCTCTACGCCGTCACCACCGAGGAGCTGATCATCTTTGATTCCGCGCTCAATCCCGTCACCCGGTCCGTCACCGTGCAGGAGTCGCGCAAATGAGTGACGACCTGCTGAAATATTATGAAAAGGAACTGGCCTTCGTGCAGAAGGCGATGGCGGAGTTCGCCCAGCGTCATCCGAAAATGGGCAACCGCCTGCGCATTGCCAGCGACAAGGCGGAAGATCCGTTCGTGGATCGCCTGCTGGATGGCGTGGCGCTGCTGAACGCACGCATCCAGGACAAACTGAACGACGATTTTCCGGAACTCACCGACGCGCTGCTGGGCACACTGTACCCGCACTACCAGCGGCCGATTCCGTCCATGAGCATTGTGCAGTTCGTGCCGGCCGCCGCGCTGGACCAGTGCACACAGGTGCCGGCACAAACACTGCTGGACACTCCGACCTTTCGTGGCGAGAGCTGCCGCTTTTCCACCTGCTACCCCGCGGACATCCAGCCGCTGAAAGTGGAATCTGCCGCGCTGCTGGCGCGTCCGTTCGTGGCGCCGGGAGCCGATACGGTGGGCGGTGCCGATGCCGTGTTGCGGATCTGCCTGCGCACCCTCAGCAACGAGCTGTCGATCAGCACGCTGAAACTGAAAAAGGTGCGTTTTTATCTGCGCGGCCAGCCCAAGCACGTGTACCCGCTGTACGAGCACCTGCTGAACGAATCCGTGCGTCTGGTGCTGACCAGCAGCGAAATCGACAACAAACCCCTGTTCTGCGAGGCCGACTGCATCCAGCCGGTGGGATTCGACGTCAGCGAGGGCCTGCTGCCCTACCCCGCCAACGCCTTTGTCGGCTATCGCCTGTTGACGGAATATTTCGTCTTCCCGCAAAAATTCCTGTTCGTGGATATCGACGTGTCGCGGCTGCCGGACAATGCCCGCAACGAACTCAACCTGTACATCTACCTGAAAAATTCCGACAGTGAGCTGGAGCATTATATCAACGCCAGCACATTCGCACTGGGTTGCACGCCGGTGGTGAACCTGTTCCCGCAGGTGGCCGATCCGGTGCGACTGGATCACAGCCGCCACGAATACCGCATCGTGCCCGACAGCCGTCGCACCAGTGCCCTGGAAATATATTCTGTGGATGCAGTGAAGGCCACCGATGCCGCCGGTCACCAGTTCGAGTACACGCCGTTTTACAGCATCCAGCACCGGCATACGGAAAAAAATCACGGCACCTTCTGGTTCGAACGGCGCGACAGCGTGATCG
>JBMOPR010000873.1:0-5020 GCA_049323075.1 Pseudomonadota bacterium | reverse complement strand
TGATTATGAGGCAGCCGCCGGTGATGAAATAGCCCAGTGGAAACAGCTGCAGCTGTTCGCTGGAGTACTGGCTGAAGGCCAGAACCCCCATCAACAGGTAGAGCGTCGTCAGATAGAAGGTATTGGCCATCAGGGTGTTCACGGCCAGCAGGCGGTAGTGGCCGCTGAAATAGGGCTCCAGAAAATCCGGGAAACGCAGAAACCGGAAGCCGCCAGCCAGCACGGCGCTGATTTCCCGCTGCAAGGCAGGATCACTCACCGGCAGGTTGCGCATGTCGGGCAGGCGTTTACGGGTCATTGGAGTCCGGGAAGGGGGCTTACCATAGGTTTAGCAAAGTCCCGGCGGTCGCGCCCTGGTGCAGCCTATAAAAAAATCAAAAAAGGCCGACCTGGCGAAAGTAGCGCTTGTCGCGGTGAACGCTGTCGCGGGGCAGGGTGGGCAGACTGGCGACGATGAAATCCTCGCTGTCTTCGTCATTCAGATCGATGATGCGGCGCCTGAACCACTGCCAGGGCTTGCGATCGTCTTCCAGAATCAGCACCCGGGGCTTCAGCCGCGCGGACGGATTCTGGGCGACTACCACTGCCAGCCGGTCGTCGTTCAGGGTCACCACCGAACCGGTGGGATAGAGGCCGATGGCCTGGATGAATTCCTCCACCAGATAGCCATCGAACAGGGTGTTGCGCAGCTGGAACAGCTCCCGCACCGCCTCGGCGGAGGACAGGGGCACGTCCAGGAAATCGTGGCTCACCAGGTTTTCGTAGTAGTCCGCCAGCCCGATGATCTGGGACAGGAACGGAATGTGGCGGCCGGACACGCCGCGCGGAAAACCGCTGCCGTCGAACCGCTCCAGGTGGTGCGACACCAGCTTCACGATCCGGCTGTTGAAATCGTCACTGGCCTTGAGCAGCTTCACGCCCCGCACCAGCGACCACTTCAGCATCTCCTGCACGTGGGGCGTCGGCGTGCCCTTGATGCGCAGGATTTCCCGGGGAATGGTGGTGTAACCGATCTTGCACACCAGCGCCGCCAGTGCCAGGTCGGACATGGCATCCCGGGTCAGGTCCAGATGGCGCCCGCAGAGCACAGCCCAGCTGGCCAGGCGGATGGAATAGTTCAGCACGTCCTCGCTGTGGGATTCGATGCGGGACAGGTAGGCAAAGGCATCCGGATTGCGGATCACGCTGTTCACCAGCTCGAACGACACGTCGCGTAACTGGTCCAGGCTCAAACGGCCGTCATCAGCCGCATTGCCCAGCACCTTGCGGATGCGGTCGGTGATGCGGCGGTGCACCCGGCGGGCCTGACGCAGTTCCTGGTCAAGCGAGGTCTGGGATTTGTAGGGGTGATCGTTCTGGATGGTGCGGATGCGCAGGTTGATGAGTTCGCGTCCGTTCTTGCGCTGGCGTTCCTCGAAATAGTCGGAAACGAAGCTGAACTCTTGCGCGGCGGGACGCAGCTTGCCGAGGGAGCGGGAGCGGCGCACGTCCACGTACACCCATTTGCACAGGTGTTGCAGCTTCTCGAGCTGGGTACGGTCCTCGATATGGAAGCCCTGGATCGGGAACGGCGTTTCGCGCCACGGGCGATCGATGCCCGAGACGAACATACCGATCTGCAGATCGTCGGCGGTGACTTTTTGGGTCCTTACGGCCATGGGCAAGCTACTGGGTCAACCTTGCGAAGAAGCTCTGTAAAACGGATTTTGTGAAAATTGTAAACCGCTTGTTACGAAAATTGCAAAGTGGTTCTCGGTTTTCACTGTTGTTTTATCGTAACGCCTGCCAGTGATGCCCATGTGACAGGCAGGCAGTTCGGCACCGGTGGCGTTTGGACCAGTCTTCGGATAAAAAGTGCGGGAAATATGGAAATGTTGGACGGGGCAGGAAAAATTGGTCTCCCTCACGCCAATCCGAACGTTTGTAGGACTATGGTTTTGGCCCGGAGTTGACCCGAGGGAGTGGGGTGAATGCTACCGGAGCAGGCTGTGGCTGACAAGCCGATCCGGGTTGGGGTCAGGTTGCTGGCAGCAACTGGTAGCGCGCCAGCAGGGCAGCAAAGTCCGGCACTGCAAACAGGGCGATATTGACCGCCCAGGCCAGAGCCGTGGCGGCCAGCAGCGGCAAGGGATGCACCCGGCGGAACGGTTTGCGCAACACGATCAGGTAGAACAGCGCCAGCATGAAGCCGCCCAGCAGCAGGCCGCCAATGATGTCACTGAGCCAGTGCACGGTGAGGTACAGGCGCGCGGCGGCTACCAGCATGATCAGCACCGCACTGCAGGAGAGGATCAGCTGGTGGCGACGGGCGTTGACGCCGGGCAGCAGGAAACTGGCCAGCAGGCCAACGAACACCAGGATCATGGCGGTATGGCCGCTGGGGTAGGCGAAGGACGCGGGGGGCGCGACCACCAGCTCCGGCCGGGGGGTGCCAAAGGCCCATTTGCCCAGCTCCATCAGGCCCTGTGCGGCCAGGGTGGTGCCCAGCCAGAGCAGGGTGGCGTAGTAGTTCCGTTGCAGCAGCAGTGCAACGGCCACGGCGGCAGCCCACATCACCATCGGCTGGTAATACCCCAGCGTCGTCAGGCCGACGAAAAACAGGTCCAGCCAGTTGTGACGCAGGCTGACCATCCAGTGGGCGGTAGAAGTGTTGATCAGCTGGATCAGCGCGGTGTTCTGGGTCAATCCCAGCACCAGAAACAGCAGTGCCAGCGTTCCCGCCAGCGTCAGTGCCAGATTCAGTTTGTTTTCACGGGAATGGATGGACTGGTGGGTGTGGCGGGTGAACTGGGCACCAGACCAGGCCAGCACGAGCAGTCCCAGCAGGAAGACCAGATGCTCGGTGCCAAGGGCATTCTGGCCTTCGATACTCCTGCCCACCAGATAGCCCGGCATCAGGTAGAACCCGGCCCAGGCGGCGCCCGCCAGCAGATCCAGGGTGAAGAAGCGCAGTTTCGGCATTTCCATCAGGCCGGCGGCCAGCGGCATGATCGGCCGCAGCGGCCCGATGAAACGGCCCAGCACAATGCCCATGGTGCCGTACTCGTTAAAATAGCGCTCGCCCTTTTCAATCCAGTGCGGATGCGTGCTGAACGGCGGCAGGCGCCGGATGACATGGTGGTAGTGATAGCCCAGCAGATAGCTGACGCCATCCCCCAGTGCCGCGCCGATGAACCCCGCCAGCAGGACATGCCAGACATCCATGCCTGCGCTGCCAGCGGCAGTCGACACACCCACCAGCAACACCACACCGGGCACGACGATGCCCACCAGCGCCAGGCATTCCAGAAACGACAGCAGGGCAAGGAAAAAGAGAATCCAGTCCTGATGCTGGTTGAGCCACTGCATCAGCACGTCAAGGTAGTGTTCCATGCGTTACCTGAAAAACGGAAGTGTCCGGATTGGGATCACTGGGGTTTCAGACTGGCCTGGTGTATGCGGTTCACATCTTCGCCCTTGTGCTGCAGATCCGCGTGATAGGACGAGCGCACCAGCGGGCCGCTGGCCACGTTGGCAAAGCCCAGTTCCTCGCCGAAAATGCGGAATTCCTCGAACTCTGCCGGGGTGACGAAGCGGTCCACCGGCGCGTGCTGCTTGGACGGTTGCAGATACTGGCCGATGGTGATCATGTCGACGTCGTGGGCGCGCAGGTCGCGCAGGGTCTGGAACACTTCCTCGTTGGTCTCGCCCAGTCCGACCATGATGCCGGACTTGGTAGGCACGTGCGGCACGCGGGCCTTGTAGCGCTTCAGCAGATCCAGCGACCACTGGTAGTCGGAACCCGGGCGGATCGCCTTGTACATCCGTGGCACGTTTTCCATGTTGTGGTTGAACACGTCCGGCGCGTCAGCGGCCAGCAGGTCCAGCGCGATTTCCATGCGGCCGCGGAAATCCGGCACCAGCACTTCGATCTTGGTGCTGGGCGACTGGGTGCGGATGGCGCGGATGCAGTCGGCGAAATGGCCAGCGCCACCGTCGCGCAGGTCGTCGCGGTCCACCGAGGTGACCACCACATATTTCAGGGCCAGGGCGGCGACGGATTCCGCCAGGTTTTTCGGTTCGTCCGGATCGAGCGCATTGGGGCGGCCGTGGGCCACGTCGCAGAAGGGGCAGCGGCGGGTGCAGATGTCGCCCATGATCATGAAGGTGGCGGTGCCGCCGCCGAAGCACTCCGGCAGGTTGGGGCAGGACGCCTCTTCGCACACCGTGTGCATCTTCTGCTGCCGCAGCAGGTTCTTCACCCGTTGCACTTCACCGTTGGCCGGCACCCGTACCCGAATCCAGTCCGGTTTGCGCGGCAGGTCGGTGGTGGGAATCACCTTCACCGGAATGCGCGCGACTTTTTCCGCGCCGCGCAGCTTTTCGCCCTGCAGGACCTGCTTTTTGGCCGGGGGCTGATGGGTGCTGCAGGGGGTGCCGGATTCGGGTACTTCGGGGTTCATGCGGGGGTCCAGGGGGATGTGCTGATTTGCCGCTCAGTATATCCCAGATTGTTGGCCAGATGATCCGCCAGACGGGCGCTGATGGCGGCGAAATCCGGCCGGTTTACAAATTCTTTCACCTGCGCCATCTGCAAGCCCTGATAACCACAGGGGTTGATACGGTGGAAGGGTTCCAGGTCCATATCGACGTTGAGGGCCAGGCCGTGAAAGGAGCAGCCGTGGCGGATGCGCAGTCCTAGCGAGGCGATCTTGCGGCCCTGGGTGTAAACGCCGGGAGCGTCCGCGCGAGGAGTGGCTTCGATATCCAGTTCCGCCAGGGTCTGCACCAGGCTGGTTTCGATGCGGGTGACCAGTTCGCGTGCGCCGATGTGCAGGCGGCGCAGGTCTACCAGCAGATAGGCCACCAGCTGGCCGGGGCCGTGGTAGGTGACCTGACCACCGCGATCCACCTGCACCACGGGGATGTCGCCGGGGGCCAGCAGGTGCTCGGCCTTGCCAGCCTGACCCTGGGTGAATACGGGCGGATGTTGCAGCAGCCAGATTTCGTCGCCGGTGCGGCTGCCGCGGCTGTTGGTGAG
>JBMOPR010000872.1:0-5029 GCA_049323075.1 Pseudomonadota bacterium | reverse complement strand
TTTGGGCCGGTCCAGATGGGAATGGGGAGCCGTCTCCAGAAAGCCGTTGATGACCTGTTGTAATTCCTGCGGTTTTTCCGGATAGAACAGACCAGCTACCGCTGGCTCGCGGATGTCGCTCACGGGAATGCACCTCGTTTTCATTTGCCTTGCGTTAAAAATGGGGGCGCGATTGTCAAATTCAATCGTCTTGCGGGTTTTGTTGTGATGACATGCTGTTAAAATGGCAGGTTATGACGACTGAAGCCGAACTTGCCCACCAAAACCATGCACGCCTGCTGCATCTGGCTGCCACCGCCTCTGTGCTGGTTGCGGGCCTGCTCATGCTCATCAAGGCTTATGCCTGGTGGGTTTCCGATTCCATCAGCCTGCTGGCGTCGCTGACCGATTCCGCCCTCGACGCGCTTGCATCGCTGCTCAATTTCATTGCTGTGCGCTACTCGCTGCAACCGGCCGACGCCGAACATCGTTTCGGTCACGGCAAGGCGGAGTCGCTGGCCGGGCTGGGCCAGGCGCTGTTCATCATGGGCTCCGCTGTTTTTCTGCTGGTGCGGGCGGTGGACCGCATGTTGAATCCGCAACCGCTGGAGCAGCTGGATGTGGCAGTGGCGGTCATGCTGGTGTCGATTGTGCTCACCTTTGCCCTGGTGCTGTACCAGCGTCACGTGATCACGCTGACCCATTCCCCCGCCATCAAGGCGGATTCACTGCATTACCTGTCGGATCTGCTGACCAACGCCGGTATCATCGCCGCGCTGCTGCTGTCGTGGGCCGGCTGGCCCCAGGTGGATCCCGTGCTGGCCATTGCCATTGCGCTCTATATTTTTTACACCGCCGTGCAGATCTGGAATGAATCGATCCAGTTGCTGCTGGATCGGGAGTTGCCCGAAGAGGAGCTGCGTCGAATCGAAGCCATCGCGCTGCAGCGTGAAGAGGTGCTGGGTGTGCATGGTTTGCGCACCCGCCAGTCCGGCCATGTGAAAATCGTACAGATGCATGTAGAACTGGATGGCAACATGCCGCTGGCCCGCGCGCACCGCATCTGCGATCAGGTGGAGTCAGACATCCTGCGGGAATTTCCCAATGCCGATGTGCTGATTCATCAGGACCCCCACATGCCTGGCGCTACTCACCGCAACTGAATGCACTTCGGTGCTCACGGACGACATGCCATGGACCAGCCCGCTTTCCAATCTTTGCTGCGCAGCGACGCGTTCCCGCATCCCGTATCTGCGCTGCAGGTACGTGAAACCCATATTTCACGCGTGCTGCTCACGGGCGACTTCGTCTACAAAATCAAGAAGCCGGTGAATTTCGGATTTCTGGATTTTTCCACGCTGGAGAGGCGCCGGCATTTTTGCCAGGAGGAAGTCCGCCTCAACCGTCGCACCTGCCCGAACATTTATCTGGACGTGGTAGCGGTCGTGGCCCGCGACGGTCAACTGTTTCTGTACGGTGACGGCGATATCGTGGAGTACGCCGTAAAAATGCGCCAGTTCGATGCGGATGCCACGCTGGCGGACTGGTTTGCCAGCGGGAAAAATGTGACACCGGAATCCCTGCAGGCACTGGGTTACCGGCTGGCGGAGTTTCACGCCGGCGCGGCCATTGCCTCGGCGGATACAGCGTGGGGCACCGCTGATGCCGTGCTGGCGCCGGTGCTGGAAAATTTCCGCCAGATTGAACCACTGGTGAAGGACGAACACCAGCGCGCGCAGCTGGGCGAAATAAAACGCTGGTCGCTGGAGCAGGCGCAGGTGTTGCGCGAACTTTTTACCGCGCGCCGGCAGCAGGGTTTCGTGCGTGAGCTGCACGGCGATCTGCACGCCGGCAATATTGCCTGGATCGACCAGCAGTGGTTGCCGTTCGACTGCATCGAATTCAATCCGGACCTGCGCTGGATCGATACCGCCAGCGATCTGGCATTTCTGCTGATGGATCTGGAATTCAGGGGCTTGCGTGCCCAGGCCAACCGCATCCTGAATGCCTATCTGGAATTCAGTGCCGATTATGGCTTGCTGGCGGTGCTGGATTTCTATCGGATATACCGCGCCATGGTGCGGGCCAAGGTGAGCATTCTGCGTCGCCAGCAGGCTGGTCTCGGCCCGGAGCAGGCCGCAGTACTCGAGCAGGCATTTGCCGGTTACCTGGATTACTGCATCGTCACACGGCCGCCGCGTCCGCTGTTCCTCGCGATCACTACCGGCATTTCCGGCAGCGGTAAAAGCACTGTCGCGCGCCTGGTGGCGCAGCAGAGCGGGGCGATCCAGTTGCGTTCTGATGTCACTCGCAAACGTCTATGCGGCCTGAAACCCCTGCAGCCGAGCTCGCAGGTGCCTGGCGGAATTTACACAGAGGCGATTTCGCGTCGCACATTCGATCAGCTGGTACAGGACGCCGGCGCAGTCCTGGCAGCCGGTTTTCCGGTCATTGTGGACGCCACCTTTCTCAAGCGTGCCCACCGGCAGCCGTTTCTTGCCCTGGCGCAGCAGCGGGGGGTGCAGGCAGCGATTCTGGTTTGCGCGGCGGATCACGCTGAACTGGTGCGGCGCATTACGGCCCGCCAGTCACACGGCGCAGACCCTTCGGAAGCGGATGTCGCGGTGATGGAGCAGCAGCGTCTGCAGCAGGAAGCGTTGACGGAAAGTGAAACGGTGCTGGCGGTCGACGCTGCGCAGATCCGCCAGGGTGAAGATTTCCTGACCTTAGTGCAGCGGAATCCAGACGTAGAACACCGAACCTGATCCCGGGGTGCTTTCCACCCGCACAGTACCCTGGTGCAGGGTGATGATTTCCCTAGCGAGTGCCAGCCCGAGCCCGGTTCCCCGCAGCGAACCCTGATTGCGGTTTTTCAGCTGCTCGAATTTGTTGAACAGGCGCGGAATGTCCTCCCGCGCGATGCCCATGCCGGTATCACGCACCGAGAATTCGATTCCCCTGACGCCGTTGATGCTGCGCTCCGCCACGGCCAGCGACACTTCGCCCTGTTGGGTGAACTTGATCGCATTGCTCACCAGATTGATCAGCACCTGCATCAGCCGCTGCCGGTCAGCGGTAATCTGCAGCGGCTGTGGCGGCATGTTCACCGCCCAGTGCAGGCCCTTGCTGGTGGCCTCCAGCGCGAATTGGGCTTCCACTTCCCGCAACATTTCCACCAGGTCGAAGCTGGAGAACTCCAGCATGAATTTGCCTGCTTCCACCTTGGACAGATCCAGCAGATCGTTGATGAGGGTAAGCAGATGCAGGCTGTTGCGCGTGACCACTTCCAGGGATTCCTGCGCCCGCGGTGACAGGCTGGCGCTCTCGTTTTTCAGGATGCGACGGGTGAATCCGATGATGCCGTTGAGTGGTGTGCGCAGCTCGTGCGACATGTTGGCCAGAAATTCGGATTTGGCCCGGTTGGCCAGTTCTGCCGATTCCTTGGCGCGCTCCAGCTCCTGGGTTTTTTCCGCCACCTGGCGTTCAATGATGCCGTGCCGGCTCGACAGCGACAGCAACATGAATTCCAGCATCGCCACATACAGCAGGCCGCCAATCAGCAGGCCATAGGTCTGCCACTGGCTGACGTCCTTGAGCATTTGCGGTGTGGGTTCGATATGCAGCTGCAACAGGCGGTTATGCAGCGGGAACTCGGTGCTCCAGCGATAGCGGGACGTGCGTTCTTCCTCGCCCCACAGCAGCACCGGACGGGAACGGTCATTGACGTCGTAAACCGACAGGCTCACCTTGTCCAGGTAGAGGCGCTCGGTAATCTGGTCGATGATATCGCGAAAGCGCACCACCACCTGCACCAGCCCCAGCACCTCGTCCATGCCAGCGGACTTCTTGTTGCTGCCGCCACTGGACAGGTCGGCAGTCAGGCGGTCGAGTTGGTAAACCGGCGTGAAAACGATGTACGAGAAATCCTTGCCACCTTGCACCAGCCGCATCGGGCTGCTGAACACCGTCAGATTATTCTGGATGGCATCCAGTATTTCGTCCCGCCGGTAGGATAGCTGGTGGATATCCAGCCCATGTACCCGCTTGTTGGTTTCGTAGGGATACACATACAGGATGGGGAAATACACGGGGCGCGGTTCCGCCGCAATCAGTTCACCGTTGGGAGTGCGATGAATGAATTCGAAATTGGAATACCCCTGCTGGCGCATGCGGGCTTCCACCGCCGCACGCTGATCGCCGGTTACCTTGGGTGCCCATTCCAGTGCCTGCAGACCAGGCATGGTGAGCTGAAGGTGGCGTGAAAAGCGGTCGAACTCTTCGGACGTTATGTAATCGCTGCTGTAGTACAGGCCCTGCATCGCTTTCAGCGCAAAATGGGCTTCCTGCAATTGCCAGCGGATCTCTGCCGCAATCTTGCTGCCGTATTCGGCGGTGGAACTGTAACGCTTTTCTTCGCCCAGATTCCGCACGTAATAAAATGATCCCACTACCAATGCCAGCATGATCAGCGACGGCGCGCTGATCACCAGTGGATGCACCGACGTCCGGCGCAGCTGTGGCGTCAGGATTTTCAGCAGTGCCGGTGTGACCAGCAGCGTCCCCACCGCGTCACCGATCCACCAGGTCAACCAGTTGCTGGACCACAACGACCAGTGAATGACACCGAACAGGCTCAGCTGGGTGGCGCCGTTGGTAGCTGAGATCAGACAGCCGACGGGACCGGCCAGCAGCACGAAACGGATCATGGCGCGTTCGTCGTCCAGCAGCCCCTGTTGCGGCTGGTTGCGCAGTATCAGCGCCGCGCTGATCGCGGCCTGCAGGGTGGCGCCAATCGCCAGCATCACGGCCAGCAGCAGCTGGCGGTAGGCCAGGTCATGCCCTTGCCACAGGGTGATGATCGCATTGGCCACCACTGCGCCGATGAACACGCCGGGCAGTACCCGGCGGCCGTGAATCAACGCCATGGTCAGCGCCAGGCCGGCAGCGGGCCACACCGGCGTGGCATAATCCGGCGGAATGGCGAGGAATTCGGTGGCAAAGCCGAGCAGGCAGTAGCCCACCGACGTCAGGACGTTGATGTAGAACAGAC
>JBMOPR010000871.1:0-5090 GCA_049323075.1 Pseudomonadota bacterium | reverse complement strand
TTTTTTGGAGAAGGTGTGCGATAGCACTGTCCCCAGCGACACCAATTGGCTCTTGAATACGTCAAACATAATCTCTCACCTGTCGATATCCTTTTTGTCACTGACGCTTTTCATTGCGGGTGAATGGCCAGATAGACTCCACCCGTCACCACCAGATTCAGCAGCGACAAGGGCAGCATGACCTTCCAGCCAAATGCCATCAGCTGATCGTAGCGCGGCCGTGGAATCGCAGCGCGCAGCAATATGAACAGCAGAATAAACGCCATCACTTTCAGAAAAAACCAGACAAACGGAGGCAGCACCGGCCCCATCCAGCCACCAAAAAACAGGATCACAATCATGCTGGAAATCAAAATCATCCCCGCATACTCGCCGACCATGAACATGCCGAATTTCATGCCCGAATACTCGGTATGGAACCCTGCCACCAATTCGTGCTCCGCTTCCGGCAAGTCAAATGGCAGGCGATGGGTTTCGGCAACACCGGCGATCAGAAAAATCACAAACCCGAGAAACTGCGGAACTACAAACCAGAGTTTCTGCTGTGCTTCGACGATCTCACCCAAATTGAAGGAGCCCGCCAGCATTACCACACCCATCACCGACAGGCCCATGAATACTTCATAGCTGACCATTTGCGCCGCCGAACGCAATCCGCCCAGCAAGCTGTATTTATTGTTGGAGGCATAGCCCCCCAACATGATGCTGTAAACGCCCAGCGATGATATGGCCAGAAAAAACAGCAGCCCGATATTCAGATCCACGATACTCGCACCCGGTGCAACCGGCACCACGGCAAACCCCAACAGGCTCACCACCAGAATGATGCAAGGCGCGAGAATGAAAGGCACCCGATCGGCAAAGGGCGGTACCCAGTCTTCCTTGATAAACAGTTTCACCACATCGACAATAATCTGCCCCATACCCAGCGGACCCAATCGAT
Organism: Pseudomonadota bacterium; assembly: GCA_049323075.1. GTDB lineage: Bacteria > Pseudomonadota > Gammaproteobacteria > Pseudomonadales > Ketobacteraceae > Ch67. The sequence continues at coordinate 4,147 of JBMOPR010000871.1, read as the reverse complement.
TCGGCCCATACCGGTCCTGCCAGATACCGAGTATGCGGCGTTCGGCCCACACCAGTACTGCCGCGAAGGAAAATACGCCCAGCAACACGGCGACAATGACCACCAGAGTGAAAAGCACTTCGTTCATGGTGCGCCCTTCTCCTGATCAGCAAGCCGGGTGATCACGACATCCTTTTGAAAAAAACCACTGTTGATCGCAGTCAAATCCGGGTGGCCGACGGGTATCCCCGCGCTTCCGGGCGGTGATGCGGTGTCAATACCAACGCGCACGTGAAGTGCGATATCGCCACAGCTGAGCAGCACCCTATCACCGCTCTGGATTTGCAGGCGCCGGGCATCTGCAGCATTCAGCCGCAATACCGGCGCAGGGATTCGAGCCTGGACGCCCGCTGCACGATTACTGAGCTCCTCCGAACCGAAAATGAGCGGCACCGGATAGGCCTGAAATACGCCTTCCTGTGGCTGCCAGCGCGCCGGAATGTCGCTGTACCAGGCATCTGACAGGGTATGGTCCAACGGTTCAAACAAACGGACACCCGGATCGCCCTGTTTAAGTTCACCCGCCATTTCGTTCTGGAACTTGTTGATGGCTTCATTGGAATTCCATGCCGGCGCCCAATAGTCGGGGCGCAGTGATGACGGAATCCGGTCATGCAGGCCTTCCATCGAAAACGCGAGAGCGGATTCCGCATCGGATTCCTGCTTCGCTTCACTCACACGAATATGGGAGCGCAACGCGGTGCGACCACTGGCACGGTGGGATTGCCTGGCGACTTTCACCCCGGCGATACGAAAATCGGCGGCAGGCGCTGCATCAACCATAGGCCCGAATTCGGGAATGGCACTGGCGCAAGCCACCGTCAATTGATCGAAGTGCCGGTCGCTGTGTTTGTTGTCCAGCTGCGTAAGCCATTGCCAGCTGGGCTGAATGGCGCCAGCGGGGGGAGCACAGGAAAAATAGCGTTGCGCCCGGCCCTCGCTGCTCACCAGAGTGCCATGTGTTTCCGCAAAGGTAGCGGCTGGCAACAGAATATCGGCTTTTGCGGTGGTGTCATTGTGCAGATGGTCCAACGCAATGACCTGCCCTGCACGCGTGAGAAACGCGTCCACGATGGCGTGATCCAGGCGGCGGTATAAATCATTTTCCAGAATAACCACTGTCTTTTTCGTGGCAGTATCGGCGTTCAATACCGCGTTGATCGCTTCTTCCAACGCTGGCAGCGCTGGCTGGTGCGATTTTGATGCATTACCTGCGGATGCAGCCAGCATCGCCATACCCAGACTGTTGCACTCCGGCACCACACACATGAATCGCGTTGCCAGATTGAGCAACGCTGTCGCTTTGGCAATATTGGCTGCCGCCTGGATCAACGGCACACAACCGGTCTGTGTGCCCGTGACAATCAAGGGGTGTTTGGCTTGCAGCAACATGGCTGCAATCTCGTCGACCAAAGCAGATTCGGCCGCGGTCAAATCCTCTACGGCGGGCGCCGTCGCATCCATTTTGTGGGCAATGGCAAAACCCAGACGCGCCATATTTTGTGGAACGTCGGTATGAACCTTTTCCGCAAGCTCATCGAGCCCGGTCGGGTGTGTGGTCAGAATATACAGAGGTGAACGGACGTGACGGGCATTGTTCTGCACCGCTATCGCATCCCAGCTGCGAATATGTGCCGTGGCCGCCATGGTCTTTGCCTTGTTCCGGTTGGCTTGCCTGACCGCCAACGCCAGTCGTGGCGCCGTGTTGAGCACATCCTCCCCCAGAATCAATACAGCATCGGCCTGTTCAATTTCCCAGAGCGTAGGTGTGGTGGCCGGATTGGTACCCAAAATATTGAGCACACATTGCAGGGCCTGCAGTTCCTGCTGGCTGACACCGGCGTAAAAATTCTTCTTGCCAACCCATTCCATCAACGCAAAATTGGCTTCCACCGACGCCCGCGGCGAGCCAATACCAATCAGATTGGCCTGTTGCAGATCGGTTGCCAGCCGCGACGCAAACGAAGGTTCATCTTTCAGCGTCACGACGGGCGCCTGATCAATCATTGGCGCAGTGACACGCTTGTCGCTATTGACAAATTCATAGCCGAAACGCCCCCGGTCACACAAAAAATAGCCGTTGACCGAACTGTTATAGCGATTGACGATACGCCGTAGCATGCCGCCGCGCTCGCCCGGGCTGATATTGCAACCATGCGCGCAATGCACACAGATCGACGCTGAACTCTGCAGATCCCATTTGCGCGCAAAATGCTGGCTGAAGGTTTTATCGGTAAAAACACCGGTAGGGCACACTTCAACAAGATTGCCGCTGAACACATTTTCCAGGGTGCCGGGTTCATGGCGGCCGAAGTACACATGATTGCGCGACGCCATGGCATGCAGATCGCGCCCGCCCGCATAGTCACGATAAAAGCGCACACAGCGGTAACAGGTAATGCAGCGATTCATCTCATGATTGATGAATGGGCCCAGCTTCTGGTTGCGAAAGGTGCGTTTTTTGCCGCGATAGACGCGCACCTTGTGCTGGGAAAGATTGGTCATGTCCTGCAGATGGCACTCCCCGCCTTCCTCGCACACCGGGCAATCGTGCGGGTGATTCGTCATCAGGGCTTCAATGCACTGATCGCGAAAAGTCTGTGCAGTCGTGTCTTTGAGTGAGACCCGTAGCCCTTCACTGACCGGTGTCATGCAGGCCATGACGATGCGACCACGCTGATCTTCCGCCGACTGAAACTGTTTGACCGCGCATTGTCGGCAGGAACCCACTGATCCCATGGCGGGATGCCAACAAAAATACGGCAAATCCAAACCCAGTTCCAAAACGGCCTGAAGCAGGTTTTTATCGCCCTCGACTGTATATTTTTCATCGTCGATAAAAATGGTGGTCATTTGGAATTCCTTATCACGGCAAATTGAACTGCCAGCGGATCAAGTCATTCAGTGACGGTACGGACATCTTTTTTGTTGAATGTGCTGCTCAAAATCTTCACGAAAATACTTCAATGCACTTTGTAACGGTTCGACAGCACCCGGCGCCAGTGCGCAATAAGTGTTCCCTGGCGCCAGAAACTGCGTGAATGTTTCCAGCTTTTTCAGGTCTTCGGGTTTCCCCTGCCCGTTTTCCACCTGCAACAGCAGGTATTCGACTTGTGGCAATCCGTCCCGACACGGCGTGCACCAGCCGCAGGACTCCTGCGCAAAGAAACGAATCAGGTTCAACACCATGGCCACCGGGCAGGTCTTGTCATCAAGCACGATCAGTTGCCCGGTGCCCATGCGGCTACCGGCCTTGCCAATAACGTCGTAATCCATCGGTAAATCCAGATGCTGTTCCACCAGAAAATCAGTCGAGCCACCACCGGGCAGAAAGCCCCTGAATTTGTAGCCGTCCTGCATGCCGCCAGCATATTGTTCGAGAATTTCCCGTACCGGGGTTCCCATCGGCAGTTCCCATGCACCCGGTCGCTTCACACGGCCACTGGCACCAAAAATCTTGGTTCCTGCGTCTTTTTCACGGCCAAGTTCGTGAAACCATTCGGCACCATTTTTAGCGATATGCGGCAGATTGCACAGGGTTTCGACGTTATTGACCACCGTGGGTTTTCCCCACAGGCCAGACACCTGCGGAAATGGCGGCTTCGCACGTGGCACCGCACGGCGCCCTTCCAGCGAATTGATCAGCGCGGTTTCTTCGCCGCAAATATAGCGACCGGCGCTGGAATGCAGGAACAGCTCAAAATGAAATCCTGTTCCCAGAATGTTGTCGCCCAGCAATCGCGCCTGCCGGTCTTCCTCGATAGCCGCCTGCAATCGTCTGGCAGCAAGCGTGTACTCGGAACGGATAAAGATGAATCCGACCGATGCCTGTATCGCATACGCGGCAATCATCATGCCTTCGATGAATTGATGCGGATCACCCTCCAGTAACCACCGGTCCTTGAAGGTGCCGGGCTCCATCTCGTCGGCGTTGGCGATAATATATTTTTGCTGCTGATCCTCGGAGCCGGCAGGCACGAAACTCCATTTCATGCCGGTGGGAAAACCGGCACCGCCTCTTCCGCGAAGACCTGATTTTTTAACCTCTTCCACAACGGCTTCCGGGGTCATGGTCTTCAGCGCTTTTTCCACCGAAGCATAACCGCCT
>JBMOPR010000870.1:0-5093 GCA_049323075.1 Pseudomonadota bacterium | reverse complement strand
CAGTCTAGCCGGTGTGTCATTGAGAGTTCGTCGCAATGATGGTTCCACATCCCCTACAGGTGTCCGGGTTCAGGTGGCCGATAGCTTCTGGCAACGTCTGATTGGTCTTTTGGCGCACACTGTTTTGGGGGATGATGAAGGGCTGTTGCTGGTACCCTGTTCTGGCATTCACACATTAGGCATGCGTTTTACCATCGATGTCGTATTTCTGGACCGGCAAAACAGGGTCTTAGGGTTCGCTGACGCGGTTCCACCAAACAGGATTAGGTCTGCTCCCAAAGGAACTTTCAAGGTCCTGGAGATTGCAGAAGGTAACCGGATGCGAACAGGAATTAACTTGGACGACTATTTGAATTTTGTTTAAATGGCTTGATAAACGGCCAAAAAATAACTCTTACAAGAACCGCAAGTCAGTCCTGGTCGTGACCAGAGCATGGGATACCTGAATGAAAGACGGCCCTGAAAATTTTATTGTCGAATCCACTCCGGTACTGGATCTGAAAAAGCATGGACTGGAGTCGGCGGCCGGTGCCGCGCCGGTCAATGAAGCCAATTGGGATTCGGATCGGACTGAAGTTTATGCCGATATTGATGGCGAAAATGCTATTGCCTCACTGATTGACGAGCGGGGTGAGACTTATCCCATTACCACTTTTCCCTTTGTTATTGGTCGTGGTTCCGAATGCGATCTGGTTTTGCAGGGCAAAGGCGTTTCCCGCCGTCATTCCGAAATCATCTTCCAGGCCGGCCGTTTTGTCGTCAATGATCTTGAAAGCCTGAATGGCCTCAAGGTCAACGGGTATAAGGTGGCTCGCGTCATTCTGGAAGAAAACGACGTGATAAAGCTTGGCGATGTCGCGTTGACTTTCCGTTCTGGCGGAGCCGGCTCGGCGAGCGCTGGCAGCAAGCCGGCTGAAGAAAAAGTCAAAAAAAGCCTGTTTTCGAAGAAGGCAGCGTCACCGGTTCATGGGGATGAGACTTTTGGTCCAAGCCCGCTCAAAAGGGCCATTACGAGTGTGTTGGTCGTGGCCACCGTTGGCATGGTTGCGTTTGCGGGATATCAGTATGTCCAGCAGAACAACCAGGCGGGGCGCGCCGCTATTGTTCCGTCCAATGTTGCCGAGCCTGCCCGTACTGCCAGCACACCAGCGTCGACTCAGCCTTCGACTGTCACTCCCGATATTGCTGAGCCAAAAGTTGCTGCCCCTGCCCAGAGAGCTCCAGTCACTGCCGTTACAGCAGTGGATGATTCTGTGGCACCGCCGCCCTCCATCGCGCCGCCGCCCAGTATTGCAGCGCCGGCCGCTAACGCTGCGCCGGATGCTTCTGCCTCCGATGCAGAGCCAGCAGTAGAGCCACCTGCGCCCAAGGCGGTCGCCGTTCCCAAGCCAGTTGCAGCCAAACCTGTGGTAACCAAACCGGTTGCCGCTACGGCCGCCGTCGCCAAGCCGGCCCAGACCACCAAGGCAGCACCTCAGGGTGATGCGACTCGCAAGGCGCAGGATGCCCTTTCCGATGCGGATGCCCTGTACTTCCAGGGGCAGGCGGATGCGGCGCTAAACCTGCTCAAGCCGTTGCTGGATGATGCCCGTGTCAGCGAGCCTGTCCGCAAGGAGGTTCGCAATACGTACAATAATATCTCGTCACTTTTCAGCCAGTATAATAATGGCCAGGCCGCGTTCAGCCAGGGGAACAAGGAAGCGGCATTCCAGCAGTGGACTGCTTTCATGAATAAGGAATCCTCACTGTATTCGGGCAAGAAAAGTGCGTATACGCGTTCCATTTCCACCCGGGTGGTCGATGAGTATGTCGCGCTGGGCAATGATGCGTCCCGCAAGGGCGACCACCATGCTGCCTATCGTCATTGGCAAAAGGCTCTGGAGCTGGGGGACAGTGTGGCGGCCAAAATTGCTATCGATAATGCCGACAACAAGGCCATGCAGTTATACCGCCAGGCTTTGCGCCTGGAGTACGTGAACACCGGCAAGGCGCGGAGTCTGTGGCAAGAGGTAACGGAGCTGCTGCCGCCGGGCACTGAGTACAATACCAAGGCCAGTGCAAAGCTTGCCTGGTATGAGAAATGGGGCGCCTGATGCATCTGGTTTGGGTGCTGATACTTGGATTCCTGCTGTCGGGATGTGCTTCTCTGGGTTATAAGAGCCTGGAGGATGAGGTATCGGAGCAGGCCAGGGCGCAATCTGCGATGACGAATCTCAATCGGAAGCTGAAGCAGCATTATGAAACCGGAGAGCAGCACTACAAGGCTGGCCAGCTGGATCAGGCCGAGGTGGAATTCAAGGCCATTTTGAATCTGATGCCGGAAGAAGAAAACGCGCTCTACCGGATGGGCACGCTCTCTTTCAAAAAAGGGCAATATGATGCTGCTGCCGATTATTTTGAGCGTGCCATCAAGGTGAACCCCCGCAACGGAAAGGCGCATTACAATTTGGCATCCATCCGGCTGATGCAGGCGCAGAATCACTATAAGTACTACGCGGCACTGGCCGGGAAGGAACAGGATCTCAGCAATGTCACCACCTTGCTTGGAGACATCGACAAGTTCAATGACGGCGGCAGACAGACGGAGCATGCTGGCTCCCTGGATGAAATTGCCGGTGCGCTGAAAAAATAATCATGTTAACCGTCGCATTCAGTCAGAAGGGCAACAAATCGGAAGTCAATGAAGACGCCTGTCTTTCATTTCCGCATCTGGGTTTGTTTGTGGTGGCTGATGGTGTTGGCGGTGGTCCGTCCGGTGACCTTGCTTCCCGCATGGTGGTGAATACGGTGTATGAAACCTTTCGGGATGGCGCGGTATCCGAAGATGCTGTTGTGCAATCCATGTGCAAGGCTAACGAGCGCATTCACCGCGCCGCGCAGGAACAAAACCTGAAAGGGATGGCCTCGACGGTTGTGGCGGGCTGGCAGTTCGGTTCACGATTAATCTGTTTCAATGTAGGCGATAGTCGGCTGTACCGTTTGCGGGATGGTGAGATGGTGCAATTGAGCCGTGACCACACCCGTGCGATCCAGAAGGCGCCCAATGTGTTGAAGCAGGTCGTGACCAATGCAGTGGGTATCAAGCCGAATCTGCAGGTGGATGTGAGTCATCATGATTGCCAGAAAGGCGATCTGTTGTTGTTGATGACGGATGGAATTTCGGATCTGCTGGATGAGGAAGCGATCTTGCGGGTCGTGTTGTCATCGCTTTCGCTGGCGGAAAAAGCCCGTGCGCTGGTGGCGGAGAGTGAGCAGCGGGGTGGGCAGGATGATAAAACGGTCATATTGGCGCAGTTAACCTAACAAATTCGGGTATCGCCATGAAAATAATAACTAGAAAACAGCAGGCCGGCGTTTCTATGGTTGAAACCATTATCGCGTTTCCGGTGATGTTGGTGTTGGGGTTGGGCATCATTCATCTTGGTCTGGTGTATCAGGCCAAGGCAAATTTGGAATATGCGGCATTGATGGCGGCGCGTGTCGGGTCGGTCACCAACATCAATATTCCGCTAATGACTGCCGAAGTGGGCAAGCGAATGGCGCCCTCGATCATTGGCGATAGCATGGCAATCGATCAGTCTCTCATTACTATTCAAGTGCTGAATCCGACCATTGCGATGTTCGACGCTTGCGGTGAACCTGCTTCGGAACTGGGTGTGGCGTGCGTGCAGGCGCAGTGCGAGATTCCCAATTTTGGTTTGCAATACCGGCCGACTACCAATGACTGTGGCGTTGTCAATATCCAGGACGCGAATGTCCTGCGGATCAAAGTGACCTACCGCTTCAACAGCATGATTCCCTTTATGAATGTCCGCCTGTTTTCGGGTGATGATCAGAATAATATAAATGACTATACGCCGCAGGCCGGAATGAACATTCATGCCGTCGCTACGGTGCGCATGCAAAGTCCCGCGCGCTATACAATTGACAACAGTTGCTGCTTTGCGCCGGGCGGTTAACTCCGGCTGTTGCTAAAACGTTGCAACAAACTCGACGTATCCCACCGTCCACCACCCATGGCCTGCACTTCCGAATAAAACTGATCCACCAGCGCGGCGACCGGCAGATGCGATCCGTTCAGCCGCGCTTCCTCCAGGCAGATGGCCAGATCCTTACGCATCCAGTCCACTGCAAAGCCATGTTCAAACTGCCCGTCGATCATGGTCTTGTGACGGTTCACCATCTGCCATGACTGCGCTGCACCCTTGCCGATGACATCGAACACCATTTCGGCATCCAGTCCCGCTTTCAGAGCAAATTGCACACCCTCCGCCAGACTCTGAATCAATCCGGCTATGCAGATCTGGTTGACCATCTTGGTGAGCTGTCCGCTGCCGGCAGGTCCCATCAGCGTCACCTGGCGTGCATAGACGCCAATCACGTCACGTACTTTTGCGAACGGTTCCGCGTCACCGCCACACATGATGGTGAGCTGTCCGCTGATCGCTCCCTGCTGGCCACCCGAGACCGGAGCATCGATAAAACCAATACCCTTTTCCATCAATGCCGCATGCAGTTCGCGTGCAATCTTTGCGGACGCGGTGGTGTGATCCACCAGGATGCAGCTGGATTTCGCCGTGCCGATAATGCCGTTTGCACCCAGCACAACACTGCGCAGGTCATCATCATTGCCTACACAGGTAACTACGAGGTCTGCATCCGTGGCGGTAGCGGCAGGGGAGTCGGCAATAGCACCGGAAGGATTGCGTGCCAGCCAGCGCTCTGCCTTGTCGCGGCTGCGATTGAAAACGGTAACGGCGTGTCCGGCGTTTTGCAAATGTCCCGCCATAGGGAATCCCATGACGCCCAGTCCGATAAACGCGATTTTCATGGAAGCCTCCAGCATTGAGCAATCTGGTTAAGCTGAAAATAAAATTCTGGCTGCAACTGCCTGGAAATGAAAAAAGGCTGCCGGGGCAGCCTTTTTTTGAACGTCGCTCAGCGCTTGCCGATGGGCACGAAATCGCGCTGGGGAGAGCCGGTGTACAGCTGGCGTGGACGACCGATGCGGTAGGAGCCGCTGATCATTTCGTGCCAGTGTGCAACCCAGCCAACGGTCCGTGCCAGCGCAAAAATCACGGTGAACATGCTGG
>JBMOPR010000869.1:0-5103 GCA_049323075.1 Pseudomonadota bacterium | reverse complement strand
CGCGCGTGTCATTGTCGAAAGATGCACCGATGGGACGCGAACGATAACGATAACCTGAAAGATAAACGCTGTGTTCATAAGCGGTGTTGGGGCGCGGGTCAGTGTGGGCGCCGGCCATTGAATTCACATATTCCAGTGCGAAACGGTGAAAAAGATTGCGCGAAGCGAACGCAGTTTCAATGCCGGCCAGATCCATACCCCGCGAGGGAAAGCCGTTGCTTTCGTCTTCACCGGTGTATTGCAGATAAAATGCGGAGCGGGTTTGCAGCAGCGGAAAACTCCAGCGCAAATCGACAGCACCCAGCTGATTGCTGGGATCGTTGGCGGGATCGACAACCGGATCGTAGCCATCGTCATCGCCGTTGTCATTGCCCACGACGAGATCCCACAAACTGTCCAGATCCTGCGGCCGCCCCTCGCCACCCCACTGCGCATTGCGCGCAAAACCCAGCTCCAGCGATGAAAACGGCCTGAAGGCCAGCCGCGCACCCAGCAGTTTGGCATCCGGCACCGCGCTCTCGCTTTCCAGCTGACCGGCAAACAGGGTGAGCGTCCAGGGGCCAATCCAGCTCAGCCAGCGGGTTTCGAACGGATCGGAAAAATTGCGTTGCAGCTGCACGGAGTTGACCGGGCGCGCACTGGTGGACAGATTGAGGCTGCTCTGCCAGCCCGGCCCCCACCAGCGATCAATGGCGCCGGCACTGAGCGACCAGTTTCCCAGCAGGCCGGCCACGTAGCTGCCGTCGTAGCGGTAATCCTTGCCGTCAGAGGCATCCGGCACCCAGGCCAGCCGCAGCCGCGCCGCCAGATGTTCGCCCACCCAGTCCGCCTCGCCCCGTGCTTCATTCTGTTCGCGCTGGTCATTGGCAAAGTCGGCAATGGCGGCAGCATCACTGCGTCCGCCCGCGTACGCGGTCAGGTTCAACGTTTCAGTGGCACGGTTTAGGGCAAAGCGCACATAGGCCAGGGACCAGAGTGTGGCATCGTCGAGAGACTGGTCTTTCGCCTGCTCAAGATCCCGCGACACCGCACCCCACATGATGGGCCAGGTGGTAATGGGGGACCGGATGACGCCAGCATCCGCCAGCACTTCGATGTGATGACGCAGCTGTTCATCCCCTGGATCGATCCAGGGGGCAGCCTCCGCAGTGCCGGTCAGCGCGCCTGCGCAGATAAATGCCAAAAAAAGCCGTGTGATTCGATCAGTTCGCATCCCGGGTTCTACTTGTTCTTTTGAAGATGTTGCTGCGGGCACAGCCTACCGCCTGGAATTCAGCATCCCATGGGCTCAGCCGGATTCTGTTTGGCGGGCGGTTCACACCGCCCTGAGTAAATTCTCTTCCACAACGATGGTCTGGCGCCGGTTCAGAATGGTGAGCAGAACCATGGCACGCTGCTCGCCGTTGGCGCAGACATAAATGGCCTCAAATCCCCGGAAGGGACCATCCGTGAACACTACCGTTTGATTCGGGGTGAACAGGGGCACGTTGCGGTAGCCGTTTTCCTTGAATTTCAGATAATCGATGAATTCGTCTTCGGCGGTGGCCCACCATTCACCATAACGGATGATGTTCTGCACGCCGCGGGTGCTGCGCACTTTATGGAAGGCTTCGGCAAACTGGTCCAGCTGGATGAACATGTAACCAGTGAAAAGAGGTTCGCGGCTGCCATCCTTGCGGACCAGCCAGGGGCAATACACAGTAAAAGACTGGTTTTCAAGATGGGTGACGGCGCGGTCTTCCTGGCGCGGCCGGGTCTTGAGGACATACCATGACATTTGCAACCTACCCCCAGCCCGCAGGCTTTCCGAGTCCCTTTCAGATCCGCTTCCGTGACCATCCCATCCATGGGATGAATGGAATTAGATATTGATAATTAAGCAGTTTATAACAATCAATTGTAGTAGCAGTATTCAACTTTATGTATACAGGCACAAGCAGTTTTTACCGGATCTGTACGTAATCTGGACAAAATAAAACGGGCGACCTGAGCCGCCCGTTGGTTTTCCCATGCAGGGATTATTTTCCGTTCCCTGCGCCAGCGGCCGGCGGCGTGGACGGCCCGTTCTGCAACTGGGCAATCATGTATTCGATACCATTGCGCTTGAAATCCTCGGCGCTGGCTGTCTTGAAGCTCTGCAGCACGCTGACCCCCTCCACCGCCACGTCATAGACCTGCCAGCGGCTGGTCTTCTTCTCCAGGAACAGCTTGTAGCTGATCAGGTATTTCTTGCCGGTCTGACGCTCGAACACCTCGCTGTTCACCGCGGCCCGGTCCCCTGTCTCGTTCATCCGCGATCCGGTGACCTTCAGATCGTACTTCTTGGCCGGGTCATACTGGTTGACGATGGAGGTACTCACCCGCTCCCGGAACGCTTCGGTGTAGCGCTTTTGCTGCTCGGCGCTGATCTTGCGCCAGTTCTTGCCCAGGATCTGCTTGGCCATGGTCTGGAAGCTCACATAAGGCACCAGCACTTCATTACCAATGGTGATCAGGTGGGTTTTGTCGGCAACCACTTTGGCCTCGTCCTTCTGAACGCGGTTGGTCACCTCGTTGAAAAGGTTGGTGATCAGCTGGTCAGGAGGAATGATATTCCCCGCGGCGTCAGCCGGCACTGCAAAGGCCAGCGCGGCCAGCAGCGCCAGCAGGACGGCATGGCCCATGGACAAAAGTTGCGAAAGGCGTGTTTTCACCGGTGACTCCAAATAAACGGTTGAAAGCGCGCATTATAAAAACTTCTGCGCGGTTGTGCGAAACTCTGCACGCCGGATTATCGACATTCAATCCGAATAGGCAACTGTACTATTTCACAGTCATTCGACCGGCGTTGCGGTCCAGTGTTCCGGGGCCAATGCCCTTGACGTTGGCCAGCTCCTCCACTGACGTGAACGGCCCCTGCTCTTCTCGGTAGGCAATGATGGCCTGGGCCTTCTTCTGGCCGATACCATCCAGCGCCTGCACCAGCATTTCCTCAGTGGCCGTATTGATATTGATTGGCAGGAGGATGACGAAATTCTTGTCGGCGCCAGGCTTTTCCGCAAGTGAAACGGACGGGATACCGGACAGCAGACACAATAAAAGTATGAGGATGTGGTGCATGGGCTGGCTCTCTGGTGGCTGGAATCAGGGCCGAATCAAGGGTTCGGTTACCCGATAGACAGCCAGCCGGAAAAGAACCGGCCAGTGCGAATCAGATTTTCAGGCTGGCCAGGATGCCGTCCAGTGCCTGGGACGGATTCGCGGCCTGGGTAATGGGGCGTCCGACGACCAGGTAATTCACACCGGCCGCCATTGCCTGCGCCGGTGTCAGGGTGCGCCGCTGGTCATCCGCCGCTGCGTCGGCCGGACGGATGCCCGGGGTGACCAGCTGGAATTCCGCCCCCAGCCGCTGCCGCAGCAACGGTGCTTCCTGGGCCGAACAGACCACCCCCTGCAATCCGCAGGACTGGGCCAGTGCCGCCAGCCGCACCACCTGCTCCGCCGGCTCCATATCCAGGCCGATCTCTTTCAGGTCGCCACGCTCCATGCTGGTCAGCACGGTGACCGCGATCAGCAGGGTGCCACTGCCGGCCTGCTCCACCGCCTCCTGTGCCGCTTCCATCATCCGGCGACCACCACTGGCATGCACGTTCAGCATCCACACCCCCAGATCCGCCGCCACGGCACAGGCCTTGGCCACGGTGGTGGGGATGTCATGGAATTTCAGATCGAGGAATACCTGGAAATCCCGCTGGTGCAGGGCCTTCAGGATGGCAGGCCCTTCCCGGGTGAACAGTTCCTTGCCCACTTTCAGGCGGCATTTGGCGGGATCGAGCCGGTCGGCCAGTTCCAGCGCGGCTTCCTGGTAGGGAAAGTCCAGCGCGACGATGACGGGGGAGGTACGGGTCATGGTTATTCGCCTTCGATGCCATGAATGGGTTTGACGGTGCCCCAGCCCTTGCAGCTGGGGCATTGCCAGTGCAGCGTTTTGCCGTTGAAACCGCACTTTTCGCAGCGGTAGACCGGCTTGTCCTGAATCAGGCGCTGGGTGAACACCTGGAGCAGGCCGAGATTATCTTTCACCGGACCGTCGTCGGTCACGTCCATCTGGTAGCGGATCAGGCGGTCCAGCCCTTTCACGGTGGGCCGCTTTTTCAGGTATTCCGCCAGCACGTAGGCGCCTTCCTTGTCGCCCTGGAGTTCCCGCACCAGGTCTGACAGTACCAGCACGGTGGAAATGGAGGGATGTTGCTCCAGGCAGGCGAACAGATATTTCACGAGCTCACCGAGCTGTTCGGTAGTGGTGTAATTCTGCCGCAGCAGATCGAGGGTTTCCGGTATGAAATTGGGGTCCTGCTCCAGCACCCGGCGCAGGGACTTGATGGATTCCTTGTCGTTGCCGGCCTGGGTTTCCAGTTTCGCCTGCAACAGGCTGGCCCGCACGCAGTTGCGATCGGTGGCCAGTGCCTGTTTGAGTTCGCGGCGGGCTTCGGTGAGGTCATTCAGTTTCACCGCCTGCTCGGCCTGCTCGCAGTGGTAGTGGGACAGGTTGACCGCCACCTGCCGCCCCTTTTCACCGAGCTTTTCCGCCGTTTCCACGGCTGAACGCCATTCCTTTTCCAGTTCGTAGATGGACAGCAGGTATTCCAGCGCGACCAGCTGGTTGGAGCCCGCCTCGTCCGCCAGCTCCTTGAGCAGACGCTCGGACCGGTCCAGCAACCCCGCCTTGAGATAATCCCGCGCCAGTTCCAGCCGCACGGTGGCCTGTTGCAGTTTGCCCAGATCGGGTTTGGCCAGCAGATCCTGGTGGATGCGGATGGAGCGGTCCACTTCGCCGCGCCGGCGGTACAGATTGCCCATCACCAGGTAGGTTTCGAAGGTGTCGCGGTTGACGTCGAGGGTTTTCAGCAGCAGTTCCATGGCTTCATCCTGCTTTTCATTGAGCAGCAGGTTTAGGCCATGAAAGTATTCCTTGCTGAGGGGTAGGGATTCTGCGACGACGGGCTTCCTGCGTTCGGCTTTTCCCAACAGCCAGCCGATGATAATGGCGACAAACAGCAGTATCCCGAACAGCAGATCCGCCAGATCAAGCGGCATCTTTGAGTGACAGCTCCCTCAGTTTGT
>JBMOPR010000868.1:0-5108 GCA_049323075.1 Pseudomonadota bacterium | reverse complement strand
TGGCTTGCCCGGCCCAGTCGCCCTGCTCCAGACTGGGTTGCAGACTCTGCAGCAGCGCCAGCCCGTCCAGATGATCCGTCGCGCGCTTGTCAGGCAGGATCGCCAGCAGCAGATCCGGATGCTCCCCTTCTTCCGCCACAAACTCGCCCGTGCGATCCAGCCCCAGCAGATGCGCCAGCGCGTCATCGCCCACCTCGAACAACGGCTGCACCCGCCAGCCCAGGACAGCGGCGGCATAACTGACACCGGCCAGTGCATGTCCCACATCGTGCTGGCAATAGCGGAACGCGCGCTCGCCATATTTCCAGGCTTCGCGCCAGTGCACGGAACTCAGGCCCAGCAGCAACAGAGGTTCAATGTTTTGCTGCGCGGATGTAAAGGCACAGCGCAATTCCAGGCCATGCACATCCGGGCGGTAGTGATGCACTCCATCCGTCAGTCCGGCAATGCCCCGGCTGACCAGATACGCTTCGGTGGGGTGCAGGTTGCCGCTGGAGGGATTGCAGCGCAGCGACCAGCGCGCCGCTCCGAACTGCTTCCACGCCGACAGCGCCAGCGAGATTTCCAGCAGCCGGGACACGCTTTCCATCGCCAGCGGCAACGGCGCAACGGGAGCGGCGTCAAACAATGCAGCAAAAGGCAGATTCAGATCATCCGCCAGCAACGGCAGCATCTGCAGCGGCGCGCCGTCAAAGCGGCGAAACGAATCCGGCTGGGCCTCCCAGTCGATGGTCTGCGGCCCCCGGGCGTAGGCGTCGAAGCGATGCTTGGTGCGATCGTGATAGTCCGTGACGGAAATCGTTTCGCGATCAGTCATGCCGACGCACCAGCACGGCAAGGAGGAAAGCCACCTGTGACAAAACCGACAATGTCGGTACCGCTGGCCGACGCCGAGTGACATTGGCGCTGAAAAACAACATGACCCCTCCGGAAATCCGGCCGGACACGGCACTCACCACCCTGCCCGGCATCAACTGCTGACTGTTACTGCAAGACGGATTGCAAGATGGCGGCCACCGCTGCTACGGCGTTTCCGGCAGCAATGCCAGCGCCTGCAGCATGAACGCTTCCATGTCGAAATCCCCGGGCTGGCTGCTGTAGCCGATGCGCACGAAGATGGTCCCGCGCGACGGAATCGCCGCCACGAAACGATCATAGGAACCCAGAAACGCATAGGCATCCGGCGGCAGGTTCGGGTACAGCGCCAGCCCCCGGTTCAGCCAGATCCCCGCGCCGTAATCGAAATTGGTGGCCGACGGCGTCAGGCTGTATTCCACCCATTCCGGCGACAGAATCTGCTGGTCACCCAGCTTGCCGCCGTTCATGTACAGCGATGCCACCTGCGCCCAGCCCCGGGTAGTCAGCAGCACGCCCTCCGGCAGCAGTGGATAGCGGCCCTCGGGGGAGAACTCCAGCGCGAATGGCCCGCCCAGATCCCAGCCCGGATCAAACCAGTCGGCGTATCCATCCACCAGTGCAGTGCCCAGATTCATGAAATCAGCGCTGGAATAATTGAACACCGTACCGGGCGCCACCGCGGCTGGCGAACCACTGGCATAGGCCGACGGATTGGCACTGCCGTAAAACAGAATGCCCTGCTGGTTGTTATTGCCCACCGCCGCCTCGTGCCAGCGCAGGCCGCTGCTCATGCGCAGGCTGTCCTCCCAGCGGATGGAGGCACGCGCATCCCCCTGCCAGGCCGCCATCGGCATCGGATCCGTCACCTGCAACCGCCCCTGGTCCGCCAGCCGACCCACGAAAAGATTGGCCAGGCTTTTCGACATGGAAAAACCTTTCAGCGGCGAATCCGGGCCGATCCCGTCACGATAGGCTTCCGCCACGATCCGGTTGTCATGCACCACCAGAATCGCGGTGGTGTTGGTGGGCGCGCCGGCATCCACCTCGGCCTGCACGAACTGCTGCAGCGCAGGGAATTGCGCACGGGCGTCGGGCCAGTCCAGCTTCACCGGGGGCACCGGCAAGCCCACCGGCACCTGAGCCGCCACCCCCGCGTATGGATTACGGCAACCGACGTCGGCATTCACCGGCACACCGGTCTGGGTGCCATAGGTCGGCAACCAGCGGTTACGCACGCTGACCACACCGGTATCGGCATTGCGGCTGATGTTCCAGCTGTTTTTGAATGGCGGCGCGATGTTGGCAACATAGGATTTGGCAGCGGCCTCGTCATAGCCCGACACCAGGATGTCGCCGCAGACGTTCTTGGCAATAAAACGGGCCAGCAGCGGCACATCATTGACATACTCGCAGCCGGTCATTGTGAACAGTGTCGTGCCCAGCGCAACAGCGCGCAGCCCCCGTGGCAAGTGAATCATGTTCGTTCCCTCGAATTTTTTATTGGGTTCTTCAGCCAGCCCACGCTAGCAGAAAACGGGCGGCTTTTCACCGCTCCCGCCTTTGGGCACACTGGCGCCTTTAACTGTCCACTTGCCTGGCCATACGCCGAAAGGAAATCCCCATGCCGGACCCGCATCAGGGCCTCGCGCCCCATGTCGCGCTGCAGCAGATCGACGAGCTGACCTGCCTGCGCATCACCCACCCCCGCGCCAGCGCCCTGATCGCGCTGCAAGGTGCCCAAGTGCTGGAATTCATCCCCACCGGCTCGCAGCCCGTGATCTGGCTGAGCGAAACCGCCCTCTTCAAGCGCGGCCAGTCAGTGCGCGGCGGCATTCCCGTATGCTGGCCCTGGTTTGGCGATCTGGCCCGCAATCCGCAAGCGGTGCGCGACACCATTGGACAACTGGAACCACCCGTGCCCGCCCACGGCTGGGCCCGCAGCCAGCCCTGGCTGTTGCAGGAAATCGGCGAAACCGACGATGAAGTAAAAATCCGGCTGGAATATCCCGCCCCCATGGGCCTGCCGGTAGCCTGGGCCAATCAGGTGAGCATGACGCTGGACATCAGCATCGGCCAGCGCCTGCACCTCGCGCTGACAACACACAATCACGGCAACCACGAACTCACCCTGTCGCAGGCACTGCACAGCTATTTCGCAGTCAGCCATATCGATCAGGTACGGATTCTCGATCTGGAAAACGTGCGTTATCTCGACACGCTGCAGCAGTGGGCGCAACGGCAGAACCCAACCCCGTTGCCAATCAACCAGGAAACCGACCGCATCTACCTGGACACGCCACCCCTGATCCGCATCGACGACGCCGGCTGGCAACGCATCGTCTGCATCGAAAGCCGCAGCTCCCGTTCTGCCGTGGTGTGGAATCCCTGGATCGAAAAATCAAAACGCCTGAGCCAGTTCGAAGCAGACGCCTACCAGCGCATGCTCTGCATCGAAACTGCGCGGGTGATGGACGATTGTCTGGTGGTGCCAGCCGGTGGCAGCAGCTGCATGGAAGTGAGTATCTGGCAGGAAGAAAGCCGCTAAAAAAAACCGCGCTCCCAGGGGTATCCGGAGGCGCGGCCAAAAGAACCCGGAGCAGAGGGAGCCCCGGGCCGATGACGAAAATCCTTAATGGAGTCCAGCGTCGGCCCGGAGTACGGCGCGACTTAGCCATGACGTCACCATCTTAGCGTTTATGTAAAAAACATGACGGTGCATTGCGGACAATCCGGCACCGGCCGCGGCTGAAGTGAACCAAATGGAAAAAATAATTAAAACGCGGGAATCGATAAGCAGCTTGTTCCGGGCCAGCGCAGAAACCTGCCGCCGGCCCGGACGGATGGATCAGACGCTGATCACGAACAATGCCACCACGCAGGCCACACCCAGTGCCCAGACCACCGAACGCAGGGTGGCCTGGTCCGCCAGGTAGAGATAACCATAAAACAGGCGCAACACCACGAAATTGACAGCGATCAGATCGATCTGGTGCTGCGGCGCCTGCGCCAGATGCGCAATGATCACCGCCGCGAGGAATCCGGGCATGGCTTCGAAACTGTTCTGCTGAGCCCAGTTGGCGCGGGCGCCACGCCCTTCCAGCTTGCTCAGCCACTCCCGCGGCTTGCTGTTGTTGAATTTGGGCGCACTGCCCTTGGCAATAATGGCCCACAGATACGGCATCATGATGATGGCCAGAACACACCAGTATGCGATAGTCATGGTTTCCCCCTTCCCGTTCTTGTTGAAGTTGTTGTTGATGTTATGTGGTTGAAATGTTCAGTCCAGCTGCACCGGCAGCGGTACCTCGATCCGGCATTCCCGCTGCGACAACTGCCAGCGCCACGCCATGATCTCAACTCCTGACTCTGCCGCTTCCCGCAACTGTTTGCCATACGCTGGATCAATATGATCAGCAGGTCGCACGCACTCGATGCCAGTGTGCTGCACGCAGAAAAACAACACCGCGCGGTTGCCCTTCTCTGCCATGGCCATCAGCTCCCGCAGGTGCTTGCGGCCCCGCTCAGTAACGGCATCGGGAAAATAACCGATGCGACCGTCCCCAAGGGTTACGCTCTTGACCTCGACATGGCAGGTAGCGCCCGGACGTTCCAGCAGCAGATCGATACGGCTGTTTTCACTGCCGTATTTCACTTCGGAACGGATCGAATCATAACCCTGCAGCGATGGAATCGCGCAGGCGGAAATTGCCTCTTTCACCAGCGCATTGGCACGCCCAGTATTCACACCCACCATCGCGCCTTCTGCCATTTGCACCAGCTCCCAGGTATGGCGGTATTTGCGTTGGGCATTGCCGCTATCCGAGAACCACACCCGCCAGCCCGGCTCGGCGCAATTTTTCATGGAGCCGGTATTCGGGCAGTGCAGCGTGATCTGCTCGCCACTGCCCAGCTGCACATCCGCCAGAAACCGCTTGTAACGCTGGATCAGCACACCCGACTGCAGAGGCGGATCAAACCTCATGCGCCACCCCGCGCGATGAAATCCCGCAACCGCGCCACTGCCTGCGCCAGCCGGTCCAGGTCGGCGGTATAGGCAATGCGTACATGGTGATTGGCTTCGTGGTCGCCGAAATCGATTCCGGGCGTGATCGCCACACCGGTCTGCTCCAGCACCTGGCCGCAAAACGCAAAGCTGTCACGGGTGATGGCCGACACATCGCAATACAGGTAAAACGCCCCCTGCGGCACACAGGGCAGCCTGATCCCCAGGGCCGGCAACTCCCGCACCA
>JBMOPR010000867.1:0-5113 GCA_049323075.1 Pseudomonadota bacterium | reverse complement strand
GGATTTGCACTTCAGGTCACGCGGCATCCCCGGACTCACATTCTGACCTGCAATGGCGGCGGTTATGTGGCGTCGGGCACGGCGGAAAAGCTGAAACTGCCCAAGCCATACCTGCCCGCCGGCATGACGCTGGATGCCAACGAAGGTGCCGGCGAAGTGCAGACACCCATTCATTTCCAGGGACCGGACCTTCACACCGGCGATCCGGTTTTTTTCCGTCATGCGAAAGCAGGCGAATTGTGCGAGCGTTTCAATACGCTCTATTTGTTGCGGGGCACAGCAATCGAGGAACGGGTCAGCACCTATCGCGGTGATGGCCAGGTGTTCATGTAAACGGTGTTCAGGTAAACAGGGATTTTTATTGCAATGAAACGAATGCACGACTACATCATCGTCGGCTCCGGTGCTTCCGGCAGCGTGCTGGCGCACTATCTGACGCAGGCCGGCGCCGACGTGCTGATGCTGGAGGCCGGCAAGCGTTTCACTGCCGCCACCTTCCCGCAAAACGAAATGGATGCCAACGCCCAGCTGATGTGGAACGGCGGCATGGACATGAGCCGCGACGCCGCCACGCTGTTTATCCGGGGCAAGGTGTTGGGCGGCGGCACGGTCATCAACCAGTGTCTGCTGGATCGTTTCGACGATGTGGCGCTTAACGACTGGCGTACCACCGCCGGCATCGACTTCTTCCGCACGCAAGACATGGAACGCCACTATGACGCAGTGGAATCCAACCTGTCGCTGCATTACATGCAGCAGGCCGACTGGAACCGCAATGCGGAACTGTATGTGGAAGGTTTTGAAAAGCTGGGGCTGGAATGGGCACCGCTGCGCCGCGGCCAGAGCGACTGCGGCAAGGGTAACGACTGCATCGTCTGCCTGGGCGGCTGCCCGCGCAAATCCAAGCAAAGCATGCTGGAAACCTTTCTGCCGAAAGCGGAAAAAAATGGCCTGAAAATCCTGTCGGAATTTGAAGTGGCGGAAGTGGTGCACGGCCAGCAGTTTGTCACCGTACAGGGGCGACACCAGGGCCATCCGCATTCGCTGTACGGCCGTCAGGTGATTCTGGCTGCCGGCGCGCTGGGCACCACCCAGTTGTTATTGAAAGCCGGCGTCCAAAAACGCCTGCCAGCGCTGGGCCGGAATTTCCACTGCCATCCCCAGTGGATGACAGTTGGTTTCTTCGACGAGCCGGTGGATTCCCACAAGGGGGCATTCCAGTCGGTGAAATCGTCCGATCCGCGCTTCCGCGACTGGGGTTTCAAACTGGAAAACGTGTTCGCCGGCCCTATCGCCATGAGCCTGCTGAAACCGGGCTACGGCTTCGAGCACCAGCGTTTCATGCAGCGTTACCGCAACATGGCCTGCATTGAAGTGGCGGTGCGGGATCAGGCGGCGGGCACCCTTGCACTGAGCAACAAGGGGCGGCTGGTGATCGACAAGCCGCTGTCTGACGGAGACCGTCAGCGCGCCAATCGCGGCAACCAGATCGTGCATGATATTTTCAGTACGCTGGGCGCACGTGAAATCATGACCTCGCCAATCCAGATTGCGCTGCACCTGATGGGCGGCTGCAGCATTGGCACCCGCGCCAGCGATTCCGTGGTGAACGAACAGTTCCAGGTCCACGGCCTGCCACGTCTGCGCATTGCGGATTCGTCGATTTTCCCCAACGCGCCCGGCATCAATCCGTCACTGTCGATCATGGCGCTGTCGCACCGGGCGGCGGAAACCTTGTTGGCGGAAGCAGGCATTGTGGCCAGCACCTCCACCACGCGCAAACAGGAGCAACAGGCATGAATCCGGGCGCATCCAGACTGTTCACTGTCCGCCAGCTGGGCGGCCTGCAACGGGTGGGCGACCTGCTGGTTCCTGCCAATGGCAAGTTCCCTGCGTTTTCATCCACCGGCTGCATTGAGCGTATCGACGATCTGATGGGCGCCGCGCATCCCGACGACGTGCGCGATCTGGGCTATCTGCTGCTGGCACTGAATTATCTGCCGCTGTTTGTCATCCGGTTGCTGCTGGATCTCACCAACAAAACCGAACAGATGCCGGCATTCATCGCACCGCTGTTCCGCCAGCTGAATATTGGTCTGAAAGGTGTGGTGTTCAGTCTGTATTACTCCGGCTACCAGCGCGTCACCTATACCGGCGCCAGCACGCTCGCCGTCATCGATTATCAGGTCCACTGCGCCCCGGATCAGGCGCACTGAGGTAACCATTCATGTCCACTTCCACCAAAAAACCGAAAAAGCTGCCTGACGATTTCACCGCCATGCTGGAAACCAGTGAAGCTGACACCCAACAGATTTTTGCCGACGCCAGCAGGGCAGCGGAACGCCTGCGCAAAACCACACTGGCCGCCCGGCTGGAAGCGGTGAAAAAACTGGTTGATCACATCACCCGCCACAAGGAAGAGATCATCGATGTGATCACGCGGGAAACCCGCAAGAGCCGCTCCGACGCACTGATTTCGGAACTGCTGGGCGTGCTGGACAATTGCGAATGGCTGCTGCACAACGCGAAGAAAATCCTGGAGGACAAAAAGGTATCCACGCCGATCACCCTGCTGGGAAAAAAGTCGCGCATCTACCACGAACCGCTGGGCACCGTGCTGGTCATCGCGCCCTGGAATTACCCGTTCCATATCGGGCTGACCTCGATTCTGGCTGCGTACGTCTGTGGCAACGCCGTGGTGTTCAAGCCGTCGGAAATCACGCCCATGCAGGGGCTGTTTGAAAAACTGTTCACCGTTGATCCGTTACTGGAGCAAAGCGTATTCATTGCCTACGGCACCGGCGTCACCGCCCAGCGCCTGATCGATCAGCGTCCGGCGAAAATTTTCTTCACCGGCAGCGCCCGCACCGGCAAGAAAATCCTGGCACAGGCCGCCGACAAACTGATTCCGGTGGATCTGGAACTGGGCGGCAAGGATCAGGCGATCATTTTTGACGACGTGAATATCCAGCGTGCGGCGAAAGGCGTGTTGTGGGGCGCACTCACCAACGCGGGACAATCCTGCAGCTCGGTGGAACGGATCTACGTGCAGGACGGCATCTACGACGCGTTCGTGCAAACCCTGCAAACCGAAATCCACAAACTGGTGGTCAACGCCGGCGACACCGGCAACGCCGACCTGGGCGGCATGACCGTGGATTTCCAGCTCGACATCGTACGCAAACAGGTGGACGACGCCCGCGCCAAGGGTGCCCGCATTCTCACCGGCGGCGATCTGCTGTGCGACAACGAATTATTTTACATGCCCACCCTGCTCACCCATGTGGACGACAGCATGCTGGTGATGCAGCAGGAAACCTTCGGCCCGCTGCTGCCGGTACTGCGCTTCAGCAGCGAAGACGAAGTGATCCGGCTGTCCAACGCCACCGAATTCGGCCTGTCCGCCAGTGTCTGGTCGAAGGATGCGGCGCGGGCAGAACGGGTGGCACGCCAGCTGGAATGCGGCGCCGTGTCCATCAACAACGTCATGCTTACCGAGGGCAACCCCGGCCTGCCCTTCGGCGGCACCAAGGCCAGCGGCTACGGCCGCCAGAAAGGTGCCGAGGGTCTGCTGGGCTACACCCGCTCGAAATCGGTTCTGATCGACGGCGACAGTGCCAAGATCGAACCCAACTGGTACCCCTACACCCAGCAAAAATACAATCTTTTCAGCCAGTTGATTGACGCGCTCTTCACCGCCAGCCCCTGGCGCCTGCTGAAAGCGGCCCTGATCGGCATGAAACTGGAGGCGGAAGCGAAGAAAGAACGCTGACGCCCTACGCAGAGACATCTGCCCCGAATGGAACCAATATTTGATTTTTTCCCATTCGGGGCAATATACTGGACAGGCCATCACCCTGGAGGCCGCCATGATTTCCGCCAATGCCGTTCCCCACACCCAACTCAACGACCGCGAAGACCGCCTCAGCGCTGCCGCCCTGCTCAATTTTTTCGGCATCACCGATGAGTGGGGCCTGACCTCGAAGGAACAGATGGTGCTGCTGGGCAACCCGGCCAAAACCACCTTTTACCGCATGAAGGACTACGCCGACGGCAAGGCGGAAAAACCCGTGCGCCTGAGCCAGGACACACTGGAACGCGTCTCCTACATCATGGGCATCTACAAGGCCATCAACATCCTGCTGCCCAACAACCGGCGCGCGGCGGAATGGATCAAGCTGCCCAACACCGCCGGACTGTTCGGCGGGCAGAGTGCGCTGGACAAAATGCTGCAGGGCCGCGTCAGCGACCTGTGCGACGTCCGCCGCTACCTCGACGCCGAGCGGGGCCACTGATGACTGCCATTCTCAGGGACGAGCCGCTGCAGGAAGTCTGGCTCGACGGCCCGCAATACCGCATCATTCCCACCCGCTTTCCGCCCATCAATTTTTTCGAGCGCTACACGCCGCCGGAATTGATGGAAGCCGCGTTTGAAATCGAATCCATGACCAACGAACGTCTGCGGGAGGAAGCCGGCGAGCTGCACCGCGTTGCGCCCGAGGATCGTGTCTCCGGCCCCGGCGCCGGCACCGTCATGGCCGCCTTCACCCACACCGGCAATCCCAGCCGTTTCACCAATGGCAGCTTCGGTATCTATTACTGTGCCCGCGAACTGGAAACCGCCATTCGCGAAACCGTGTTTCATCGCGAACGCTTCCTCGGCGCCACCCAGCAGACTGCCTGCGAAATCGAAATGCGGGTATTCAAGGGCACGCTGGAAAAGCCACTGCTCGATGTGCGCGGCGCGGAATTTTCCCACCTGCTGAATCCCGATCCCGACGCCTATGCCGCGTCGCAACAGTTTGGAAATGACATCAAGCAGCGCAATGCGTGGGGCGTGGTGTATCCGTCGGTGCGCAATGTACAGGGGCAGTGTGTCGCCGCTTTTCGCCCGCCGGCGGTGTCGCTGCCGGTGCAGAGCAAACTGCTGGCCTATCACTGGAATGGCAAGCGGATTTGTCGCGTGTATGAGAAGAAGGAAATTCTGCTGGAGCTGGATCACGAACAGGAGGAAGACAACGTCTTCCTCCTGTAATGGTTGCCTGAAGAAAACGGGCTGGCTGTATTTAGTCGAATCTGGACACGCCGTGAACCCATCCCTGGGGGCTGCTCC
>JBMOPR010000866.1:0-5117 GCA_049323075.1 Pseudomonadota bacterium | reverse complement strand
CTCCCATGCCAATCAGTCCACCGGAGCCCCCGTGTCTTTCATGACGCCGGATGTCGGTACGCCGGACACCAAGGTCAACACAATCGCGCTGCAGCTGGAAGTGCCGATCTACAGCGGCGGCTACGTGAGTGCGAGCCGGAGGGAAAGCAAGTACCAGTCCCTCGCCGCCATGGACAACGAGCACCTGACACGACGCCAGGTAATCCAGGACGCCACCAACTACTATCAGCTGGTGGTGGCCAACGTGGCCCAGGTAAACGCACGCAAGCAGAGCAGCATCTCCGCCAAGGTGGCGCTGGATGCCACCCAGGCAGGCTATGAAGCCGGTACCCGGACGATCGTTGACGTGCTGAGCGTGCAGCGTAACCTGTTCCAGGCCCAGCGCGACTACACCAACGCCCGCTTTGACTATGTTCTGAATGCAATGCGGCTGAAGCAGGTAGCCGGCGCACTGACCGAACAGGAACTGCTGGCCATCGAACAGTGGGTGAAGGTCGCTCCCTGATTCCCGCCTTTCCGTTGACCCACAAAAAAGGCGGTGCTTCAAAGCCCGCCTTTTTTGTGGGTCCTGCATCGGGGACACTCACCGCTGCTGATTGCGTTTGGTACTCCAGATCAACAGATCCTGGTAACCGGTAGGCAGCAGACGCTGCACGGAATCGATCACCCGCGCATCCAGTCCGATCAGCACCCGCGGCTTGTTTTTGCGCACACCCTCCAGAATTACCCGGGCTGCTTCTTCCGGAGAAGTCCGCGCCATCGCGTCAAACGCCTTGATCGCGCCCTGCTTGGTGCTGGGTCCATATTTACCGACGTCATCCCCCATGCGGCCGCTGCGGACGATGTTGGTCTTGATGCCGCCCGGATGCACGCAGGTCACGTTTACCGGATAACCTTCAATCGCCATCTCTTCACGCAGGGACTCGGTAAATCCGCGCACCGCAAACTTGGCGGCATTGTAAGCGCTCTGGGTTGGTACGCCGATGATGCCAAACACGCTGGACACATTGACAACATGACCGTCACCCGACGCCTTCAGATGCGGCAGGAACGCCTTGGTGCCGTGCACCACACCCCAGAAATTGATGTTCATCAGCCATTCGAAATCCGCATAGCGCATGGCCTCGACCGTTTCCGTCAACGCTACTCCGGCGTTGTTGAAAATCAGGTTCACCTTGCCCAGCACAGCTACTACCGTATCAGCCCAGGCGTACATGGCATCGCGGTTGGCCACGTCCAGCGGCTGCACATGCACTCGCACGCCGGTGGAGCTGACCTGGCGCACCGTATCCTGCAGTCCGACCTGATTCACGTCCGACAGCGCCAGATCACAGCCCGCCTGCGCCAGCTGTATCGCGAGCGCCTGACCGATGCCGGAGCCCGCGCCGGTGATGGCGGCCACTTTTCCCCTGAACTGTTTCATGTTGCATCCCCACGACAATGATAAAGCTGCTTATACGGCTTGCACCGGGCAAGCGAGAAAGCATTCAGCATAGACCGGCCACAGAACCTCAGGCAACCGGCCCCCACAGCGATCCCACTTCCCACAAATTGCGGGTCAATAAAAAAGGGGAACGGCAGGAAACCGTTCCCCTTTTTTCCGGCAGTATCCGAATAGCGGATTACTTGTCGGCGTTCAGTTGCTGCTTGATCAGGTCGCCGATAGTCTTCGGAGCCGATTCCGACGCCTGATTGACCGACTTCATGGCTTCCTTCTCGTCCGCCACGTCCTTCGCCTTCACCGACAGGTTGATCGTGCGGTTCTTGCGATCGACGCTGATGATGCGGGCTTCCACTTCATCGCCTTCTTTCAGGTGAACGCGTGCATCTTCTACGCGGTCACGGCTGATTTCAGACGCTTTCAGAGTGGCTTCCACACCATCCGTCAGTTCAACAACAGCAGCCTTGGCGTCAACAGACTTGACCTTGCCCTTCACCACGGTGCCCTTGTCGTTTTCCTGCACGTACTGTGCAAACGGATCCTGTTCCAGCTGCTTGATGCCCAGCGAAATGCGCTCGCGCTCGGGATCTACAGACAGGATAACGGTATCGATCTCGTCACCTTTCTTGTAGTTGCGAACGGCTTCTTCGCCCGGCAGATCCCAGCTGATGTCGGACAGGTGAACCAGACCGTCGATGCCGCCGTCCAGACCGATGAAGATACCGAAATCAGTGATGGACTTGATTTTGCCGGAGATCTTGTCGTTCTTGTTGAACTTGGTGGCGAACTCTTCCCACGGGTTGGGTTTGCACTGCTTGATACCCAGGGAGATACGACGACGCTCTTCGTCGATGTCCAGAACGATCACATCCACTTCGTCGCCGATGGAAACGACTTTGGACGGATGCACGTTCTTGTTGGTCCAATCCATTTCGGAAACGTGTACCAGACCTTCCACACCTTCCTGCAGCTCGGCGAAGCAGCCGTAGTCAGTCAGGTTGGTAACACGCGCTTTCACGCGGCTGCCTTCGGGGTAACGGTTGGTGATTTCAACCCAGGGATCGGAGCCCAGCTGTTTCAGACCCAGGGAAACGCGGTTGCGCTCGCGGTCGAACTTCAGGACTTTCACATTGATTTCATCGCCCACATCGACGATTTCGCTCGGATGCTTGATACGCTTCCAGGCCATGTCGGTGATGTGCAGCAGACCGTCGATACCGCCCAGATCCACGAACGCGCCGTAGTCGGTGAGGTTTTTGACGATACCTTTGACTTCCATTCCCTCTTGCAGTTTTTCCAGCAGCGCTTCGCGCTCGGCGCTGTTTTCTGCTTCGAGGACGGCACGACGGGACACAACCACGTTGTTGCGCTTGGCGTCGAGCTTGATGACCTTGAATTCCAGTTCCTTGCCTTCCAGGTGACCGGTGTCACGCACAGGACGGACGTCTACCAGGGAACCCGGCAGGAACGCACGAACGGATTCGATATCAACGGTGAAACCACCCTTGACCTTGCCGTTGATGATGCCTTTAACAACTTCAGACGCTTCGAAGGCTTTTTCCAGACGCTTCCAGGATTCGGCGCGCTTGGCCTTCTCGCGGGACAGACGGGTTTCGCCCCAACCGTCTTCCAGGGATTCCAGTGCAACGTCAACTTCGTCGCCCACCTGGATTTCCAGTACACCGCGCTCGGACAGGAACTGTTCACGGGGAATCACGCCTTCGGATTTCAAACCCGCGTACACGGTAACCCAGTCGTCATCGATGGAGATGATGGTGCCTTTGACGATGGAACCGGGGGTCATGTCCAGTTCTTTCAGACTTTCTTCAAAAAGTAGGGCAAAACTTTCGCTCATGTTTTCGACCTGTTGTTGGCGCCGTAATAAACCGGCATTCACTCCGCACGCTACCAGCACCGCACGGGTTGTTTGTTTCTGTTTTCCCTCCTCAGCTGGCAAATACGAGGCTGGAAAACGCCAAAAAGCAAATGAAAACCACCCTGAGGTGATCCTCATTTGCGTTTTATTCCTGCGGGAAGATCGGTGTCTTCCGTCGTCACTCTGCAGCCCCGCAAGGCTGCGGGCCGATCAGTGGATCAGGCCCTTTTGTCTGGCATGATGCATCAGTTCGGTGAAAACCTCTTCTATCGTCATGTCAGTGCTGTCAATTATCACGGCATCGTCAGCGGGCACCAGGGGCGCCACTGCACGGTTCATGTCCTGCTCGTCGCGGGCCTGAATCGCGGCCTGAAGGTCGGCTAAGTTAGCACTCATGCCCTTCTCACGCAACTGCTTGAAGCGGCGGCTGGCGCGCTCATCCACGCTGGCGGTGAGGTAGATCTTCAGGTCCGCATCCGGGAATACCACAGTACCCATGTCACGACCGTCGGCCACCAGACCAGGGGCTTCTCGGAAATCGTGCTGGCGTTGCAGCAGGCCTTCGCGCACGCCCGGCAGCGCCGCCACTTTCGACGCCATGCGGCCGGCTTCCTCGGAACGGATCTCGCGGGTCACGTTTTCGCCTTCCAGCACGATGCGGATGGGCTGGTGGGGATCATCCACCACGAACTGTACGTCCATGTTTTCAGCCAGAATTTTCAGGCTGGCTTCATTGTCGAGCGCCACACCGTGATGCGAGGCCGCCAGTCCCACCAGACGGTAGAGCGCACCGCTGTCCAGCAGGTGCCACTTCAACGCCTGGGCGACCCGCTGGGCGATGGTGCCCTTGCCGGAACCGCCGGGGCCGTCAATGGTAATGACGGGGATCTTGAATGGGCCTTTAGCCATGCTGTTCTCCTGCCTCTGCGACATCCAGCTTCATACCCACCTTGCGTGACAGTTCAACGAAGTTGGGGAAGGATGTTGCCACATTGGCGCAATTTCGGATCTGGATGTCCCCCTGGGAACGCAGCGCCGCCACCGCAAAGGACATGGCGATACGATGGTCGCCGTGGCTTTCGATGATGCCGCTGCCCATGGGTCCACCTTCAATAATGATGCCATCCGACGTGGGGTCCGCTTTCACACCCAGAGTCTTGAGGCCATCCGCCATCACCTGGATACGGTCGCTTTCCTTGACCCGCAGCTCCTCGGCGCCACGCAGCACGGTGGTCCCCTTGGCACAGGCGGCGGCAATGAACAGGGCCGGGAATTCGTCGATGGCCAGGGGAACCTGATCTTCAGGGATATCGATGCCCTGCAATGGTGCATAGCGGATGCGGATATCGGCCACCGGCTCACCGCCCACTTCCCGCTCGTTCAGCACGTCAAGTTTGCCGCCCATGGCGCGCAGGATGTTGATGACGCCAATCCGGGTAGGGTTGATACCCACGTGTTCCAGGGTCAGGTCGGCGCCGGGCGTGATCGTGGCGGCCACCATGAAGAAGGCGGCGGACGAAATGTCCGCAGGCACATCGATTTTGGTAGCGGAAAGCTTGCCGCCGCCCTGCAGGGTGATTCTGTTGCCTTCCACCTTCACCGGGTAACCGAAGCCCCGCAGCATGCGCTCGGTGTGGTCGCGGGTGGGAGCCGGCTCGGTCACGCTGGTCTCGCCCTGCGCATACAGGCCCGCCAGCAGGACACAGGATTTCACCTGGGCGCTGGCCATGGGCATGTCGTAACGGATGCCTTTCAGCTGCTGCCCGCCCTTGATACGAACCGGCGGCGTACCCTTTTCCT
>JBMOPR010000865.1:3210-5119 GCA_049323075.1 Pseudomonadota bacterium | reverse complement strand
CGTACCCATATTCTTTCCAGCATCGCCGATGCGCGTGCGCTGTATGCGCCGTCGGATGCCGCCAGTGTCGGTACGCTGAACCTGATGCGCAGCATCGAGATTCTGTTCCGCGCTGGCGCCCGCACCGTGTATTCCCATGCGATTGCGGCGGGCGCCAACCAGCAGGCGTTCTCCGATGCGTTCGAGGAACTGGTGAAGGACGACGTCAACATCCTGGTGGCACCGGAACTGGCCACCGCCACGGCAGCTGCAGTTCTGGGCCTGGTGGACACCCATGAAACCAACGGCAAGGACATGATCGCGGTGATCGGCTGCGATGGTGCCGATGTGGCGGCTGTTACCGCGCAAGTGGTGGCGAACAAACGCTTCATCATGACGACGCCGGGGATTCAGGCATTCGATCCGGCAGCGGTGGGCGGTGGTGCGGTCGTAACATTGAGCGGCACCTACTCCGCCGCCGCGCTGGCGGGATTGATCAGCAGCCTGCCGGTGCAGAACAGCCCCACCAACAAGGTGATTCCCGGTATTACCAAACTGGGCAGCCGCTATTCCTACAGCCAGACCGTGACGCTGCTGAACAACGATGTGGTACCGCTGGAAGAACGCAACGGTGTGCGCGTGGTGAGGGGCATTACCACCGAAGGCGAGGCGTTCAAGCAGATCACCACCCGCCGCATCGTGGATTTCGCCAAGGCCGGCGTGCGTCAGGCCAGCCAGCCCTTCATCGGCCGGCTCAACAATGAACGGGTGCGCAAATCCCTGCAGGGTGCCATCGACGGTTTCCTCAGCAACATGGTGGTGAATGAATCCCTCATCGCCTATGAGCTGGAAGTGAAGGCGAGCCGGCAGGATGAAATCAACGGCCGCTGCATCGTCAACGTCGCCATGCAGCCGGTTTTCAGCATCGATTACATTCACGTGACACTTGTTTTGTCGTAAGGAGACACTGCCGTGGCCAATGCCAATATTTACACCGGAGCCGACGGTTCCATCAGCCTGTCCAGCCCGGAAGGACTGGAAGGCGAAAAAGCGCAAGCGGTCATCGACACCAACGATCTGGTGTCGGTGGGACGGGTGCAGGGTGTGAAAGTGGAAGTCAGTTCCGATCTGAAGCCCTTTCACGAAATCGGTACCCGCTACGCCACCGAGCTGCGCGCGGGCAACATTACCATCACCGGCTCCATCGACCGCGCGTTCGTCAATGGCGCGCTGTTGAAGCTGCTGCTGGGTGATGCGGCGGAGCAGCGCCCGGCCGGCAACTGGAACCAGCCTGCGTTCAATATTTCCCTGCTGGTGGAAAACGTGGCGCGGCCCGGCGTGCGCAACACGGTGACGCTGCACGGCGTGAAAATCAGCAACTGGAATTACCAGATTCCGGAAGACGATTTCGTCATGGAAGCGGCGCGGTTCCAGGCGTTGTCCATTACCGTGGGTGACGAAGGCTGATGTTGAGCGCAGACGAACTGCTCGCCGGCGGCGGGCTGACTTTCTCGGTGGAGGTGCCGCCCCACATTCTGCAGCCGGGCGGTGGCGCCGCGCCGGTTGCGGCGGGCAGTGTGCAGCTGCGACCACTGACGGTGAAGGATTTGCAGCGGATTTCCCGCGCCGCCAAGGACAGCGACAACCTCACCGCCACGCTGATGGTGCAGGCGGCACTGGTGGAGCCGGCGCTGTCGGTGCAGCAGGTGGCGGCACTGCATGTGGGGCTGGTGGATTTTCTGCTGGAGCAGGTCAATCGCATCAGTGGCATTGCCAGCACGCCGGAGGATATCGGCCAGGCAGCCAGTGATCCGCTGGCGAAGGCCGCATTCATTCTGGCGCGGGAATTCGGCTGGACGCCGCAGGACATCAACAATCTGACGCTGGGTCAGGTGGTGCTGCATCTGGAAATGCTGAAGCAGCAGCAAGC
>JBMOPR010000865.1:0-3200 GCA_049323075.1 Pseudomonadota bacterium | reverse complement strand
GTGGCGGAAAAACTGCGAGCAGAACCTATCAGGGCGGTGCGATGCCTGCTGGGCCGGTTGAATCAATCCGGCACGCAGGCGAATGGCAGGCGTTCTGCGCTGGATGAGACGGCGTTGCAGGGTTGGATCAACCGGCTTGATCCGGCGCTGGCGTTGTGCGGCTTTCATCCCTTTGCGCAGACAGACCGGTTACCGGTGGTGGAACGCGTGGTTGCGCCATCGGGTTCCGTGCCAGCGACCGACACCGCGCAGGATTTTTTTCAGACGCTGACGCGGCTGGTGCAGGAAACACAGGCGGCGAAAGGTGGGGCGATGCTTATAAGTGGAAGGAAGCCCAGGCCGGGAGCGGAGACAGTTGCGACGAATGCAAAAAATTCGTCTGGGTCGCGGCAAGTCGGGCAGGCTTCCGCGCAATCGTTGAAGCCAGGCAGCGCAGGAAATTTCGCAACCGGCGCGAAAGCATCGCAGCATCATCCAAGTGGCGGATCTGCGCTACCAGTCCAGTCCATGGCGGCAACTAGCAGCAACGCAACTGTCGGCAACTTGCACGCAGCCCCACCGACAGAAGTGCACAACGTCAACCTGTTCCAGCAATTGCAGACGCTGGTGGAAATTTTGCAGGCCCCGGCGCCGGAATCCGTGCGCGCGATTGCGCAGCCGCCGGTAGCATCGCCTTCGCGCCGCATTGAATCTGTGCCGGCACGTTCTGCCAGTTCTGCCCTGCTGCAGAATCTCACCAAAGCATTGCTGACAAAATCTGCGCCTGCCGACAATGCCGCCGCGCAACACCACCGTGGCGAAATAAATGAAATCGGTGGCAATCGCCAGCAAGGCAGCCCTGCCACATCCGCTGCGACGGTTGTCACCGGCAAAGACAGCGTTGCAGGCACCACCCAGCTCGCATCGCCATTTTCCGCAGCGCCAAAAGCCAGGCCTGGCTTGTCCATCGCCACACCAAACAACCTGCTGTCGTCACCAACACAAGCCGCACCCGGCTCATCCAACTCACCCACGCCTCTGCGCCCGTCGCAACCCTTCCAGGACATGGGCCGTTTTGAAGTGCACACACTGGCAGACGCGCTGAATGACTATCTGCAGGAACAGGCCAGCCTGCATGGGGTGGATCTGTCATGAGCGTGAAGCCGATGCTGGGGGATTGGGAAATTCCACGGGTGGCGGAAATGCACACCAGCGAAACCCGCGCCTTTGTGGAATTGCCGATTCCCGGCCGCGTGGGCAGCGTGTTCCAGGACATGAACTCGCTGCCGCTGACGGTGGCGATTGCCGGCAGTCTGTATGGCACTGAAACCGGCAACGAATTTCTGCAGTCGGTGCGGGAGAAATACCGCGAGGGTGCACCGGTGACATTTGTCAGCGACATCCTCACCGGCACCGAGCTGCAATACGTGGTGATCGAAAAAATGCAGTTCCAGATCAACGCGCAGAATCCCGAGCAGCTGGATTACGTTGTCTGGCTGAAGGAAAGCCCGCCGCCGCCTCCACCGCCATCCAGTGGTTTTCTGGACGGACTGGATTCCAGCCTGCTGGATCAGGCCGGCGCGCTGGTGGACGCAGCAGCCGGTGCACTGGATGCGCTGGAAGCCCTGGGCAACATTCCGGATTTCGGCGATCCCAGTGGCGCACTGGGAGCCACGCTGGATGAAGTGGAAGGCATCATGAACGATCTGGCGGACATCGCCAATTCCCTCGGCAATCTGTTTGGCTGACCCCATTCGACAATGACAGAGACAGGCGTGTTATGAGTCAACTGTTGGATATCATCACCGGCGCACTGGACGGCATCGACGTCGACGGTGCCATTGGCGGCGAGGCCGGCAACCTGCTGGCGATTGCCGGCACGGTGGCGCAGCTGACTCAGGGCCAGCCGCCCGCACTGGGGGATTTTGTTTCCGCCATCGCGGAGCTGGATTTGCCGGATTTCAATTTTGCCGGCGATCTCACCCAGCAGATCGGCCAGATCCGCGATCTGGTGCCCACCGACGTGGCGGATCTGCTCGGCCCGATCACGCAGGCGCTGGGCAATATCGACAGCAGTCTGGGCGACGGCGTCGACGGGATTATCGCGCCGCTGGTGAATGCGTTCCGTGCCATTCAGTCGCTGCTGCACACCAGCTTCGATTTCAGCGGCGATGCGGGTGGTGGCGGAGGCGGAGGTGGCGGCGGATCAACACCGCCGTCCGGCATCGTGTCGAGCAATCCGGAAACCCGCATCGATCCTGCGAAAGTGCAGGCATTCCAGAGCGAGCTCACTGAATTGCCGGCGCAACCGTCGGTGGCCAGTCTGCTGCAATGGTTCAACGACAGCGTGACCATCGGCCGTGGCGACATGGTGGAACTGGCGGTGCGGTCGATTCCCTATCTGGATGATGTGCGCACGCCGCTGAGCACGGTGCTGGGCTGGCAAACCCTGTCCGCTGCGGATTTCCAGACCCAGATCAACGGCACGCTGCAGGCACTGACGCTGGCAATCGGCAACCAGACCGGCGCCGGAATTGTTGCGCAGGTGCAGGCTTTGACCACCAGCGCGCAGGCACTGAATCTGGTGACGTTGCGGCAAACGGTGCTCGACATCCAGACGCAGCTGCAAGCACTGAAAACGCACATCGACGCCGACACGCTTAATGACGGCAATCTCACCACCATCGAAACCGCCATCGCCGGATTGATCAGCCAGCGCGACACCCTGGCCCTGCAATTCAACACCAGCGTTAAGCAAGCGCTGGAGAGCCAGTTGAAACTGCTGGCAGTACTGCCCGAACGGCTGCAGGAAAAAATGGCGGGGCTGGTGCTGTTGCTGCAACCACCGGCCCGCTTCACCGCCGGTGGCACAGGCGCGCAAACATCGTCACCGACCTCCGGCCTGCCGGGGCTCGACAATTTTCTCGATCAATACCGCGAGCTGTTTGAAAACCTGGCAGCAACGCTGGACATCAGCGATGTCACCGATGCCTTCACCGCCCCGGCCGAAGCTATTGAAAATGCGGTAACGGAAATCGACGAAGCCATCACCATGGTGACCCTGGAAATTACCGGCCGGCTGAACCAGGTGCAGAGCCTGATCGCAGCGGTGGATCTTGCGGGCATCGTCGATACCGCAGAGCAGGCCATCGAGGATTTCACCGACAGTATCGTCGGCGATTTGACCACCGCCTTCGCCACCGTGCGCACCGCCATCGAAA
>JBMOPR010000864.1:0-5140 GCA_049323075.1 Pseudomonadota bacterium | reverse complement strand
CACCGGATGGCCATGGCTGTCGTTCACCATCTTGTAGTGATCCAGATCCAGCATCAGCAGCGCGCCGGTGATGTTGTTGCGCTGGCTGGCGGCCAGGGCATGATGCAGACGGTCGTGCAGCAATGCGCGGTTGGCCAGCCCGGTGAGTTCGTCGTGGGTGGCCAGATGTTCCAGCTGTCGTTGGGCGGCCAGCTGCTCGGTCATGTCCAGACCGATGCTCCAGTTGGCCCAACCGCTGATGGGAAATTCCTGCGCGATGTTGTACCAGGCAATCTGGCGTTCTTCCTTGCGCCCTTTCAGCGTATGAATGCGGTGTTTGTAGTGGCCGCCGCCGTGTTCGCACTCCATGCGCAACTGTTCCTGCACCTGGGAATCGGGAAACAGCTGCTGCAGCGCCTGGGAATTGCCTACCACATCGTCGCGGCTGAGGCCGGTGACTTCCTGCGCGGTACGGTTCCACGCCAGGATGCCACCATCGCGATCATAGGCATTGAGAATCACCGGCATGTTTTCCACCAGATCGCGCATGCGCTGGCGGCTGGCCTTCAATTCTTTGCGCAGGGCCGACTGCACCACCACATAGAAAAACATGCCCCACAGCGCCGGTTGCAGGATCTGCAGATAGTCTCCCCAGTTTTCCGCCACCTGGCCGGCGAAGTGCTGCCCGCTCCACGACCACACGCTGATGCCGTTGATGAGCACCGTGAGCGCGCAGACGATCAGTACGATCCACTTTTCCTCGGTGGCCAGACGCCGGCGCCAGTGGGTGAGCAGAAACAGCGTCGCCAGGGCTGCCGCAATTGCGCCGGTCAGGTCCAGTGAACTAATCATGGGCATGGCGCTCGTGAGCTCCGTTGCGCAAACCTTTCCAACACCAGATCAGCAACAGCACACCGTTGGCGGCGTAACCGACATGTTCCAGCACGTTAAAAAATGAGTAGAGGAAAACGTGTTCGGCGACAGTCGCAACCCAGGCGATCCAGGCTGACAGGTAGGCGGCAAACAGATAGTGATAGGCGGGCAGACGCTGGATATCCCTGCGGTAGAGCAGCACGAAACCCAACACCAGGGTACCCACCAGCAGAACCAGAATTTCATTTTCGCTCATTGCTGCTTATCCCTCGCGTGGCGTCCTGTTCCCGCATCGTCTGCTGGTCAGCCTGCCAGGCAATACACGGGGCACTCCGTTCAAAATTAGGCAGGAGCGCACCAAAAAGCAACAGATTGCAGAAAGGCCCGGGGCTGGTGGGGAAAAATCATCTAATCTGGTGCAGGCTAATAGCCAATGATGACAGTCAGGCCCCACGTTGCATGGGGCCATTTGGCCGTACGGGAAACCGGTGCCTAAGACAGCTTGGCCGGCTTCAGAACTTGCGATCCACCGACAGTGCCACCAGGATGCCATTCACTTCATTTTCAAATTCAGTCGCGTAATAGGGGTTGTAGACCACGTTACCTTCTTCGCAGCTGTTGGCGTTCTGTGATCCGCAGGCCGGCGTACTGGTTTCCGAATGCAGGTAGGCGATGGCGGCGTCGAAGCGGGTGGTCTGGTCGAACTGCCAGCCCAGGCCGGCGCCATACAGATCCATTTCACCCAACGGGAAAATCAGGTCGGTGCGATCATCCGGAATCGCGGACGTGCGGGGTTCATACCCCACTCGCGCCACCCAGTTGGCATTGAGCTGATATTCCAGACCCACTGCCCAGGACCAGGTGTCCTCGTATTCGCGCGTGATCACCATCATCTCCGGGGACGTCAGGTTATAACCCGCCGCAGTGCTGATGGCGGTACCGAAGCTGAGAAAATCCACGTCCTGATCGAAATAGAACGTCAGGTCATTCCAGCGGCTGTAATTGGCCCACTTCGCATCGACATTCAGTTTCAGATCCGGCAGCACCCGGATCGATGCGCCAAACGCCAGGTTTTGGGGTGTGATGTATTCCAGCTCCACACTGCCCTTCTCCACGGCCTGCGCATTCAGCGGCGCACCCCCCAGCGCAACGATCAGGCCCGACACCAGCGGGTCCTGACTCAGGCCGGTGGTGGTTTTCAGAAACAGCTCGGAATTTTCCATCTTGAAATCGCCGCTCAGGTCGGATTTCGATTCACTGTGATAGACAAAACCGAGCGCCAGCCAGGGCTTTGGCTCCCACAGCAGACCGAAATTGAAGCCGACTGACAGCATGTCCTCCAGCTCCAGCGTCAGCAGACCGGCACTGTCATAGGGGCCGAACTCGATGGGCGGCAGCGGACTGCCGGCGATGTTGTTGAGATCGCGCAGATACCCCAGTGTCAGCGTGGGCGCGCGGAATTTGGTGCGCACATACAGGCCCTGGTAGGACAGGTTGAGGCCCAGCCCGACAAACAGGTTTTCCGCAATCGACAGGCCAATAGTGGGCGAAAAATAGGTGAGGCGGGTGAGCGCAACTTCCTGGCCCTGGTACGCGCCCGGGCCTTCCATTTCACGGGTCAGACCGATGCCTTCCGGCACATACACGGCACTGCCCAGCACCCAGCGGTTTTTCGCGTCCTCGAACGCCATGCCACCCATGGGGAACGCCAGGATCGGCACTTCCTGCACGCCGATAAACGGAATCATCACCACCGGATCGCCGGACTCGGTGGAGGCGCCCGCCACGGGATCAACGCCCCAGCACTGGCTGATGGCATCCGCATCACCGGCGGGATAATCGGTCTGGCACTGTTCGTTGACGTTGTAGTACGCCTGTTTTTCGGCTTCATTGGGCTTGATCGGTTCGCCGAAACGCGATTCCAGGTCCACCTGCGCGATCAGCAATTTCAGGTTCGCCTGCCGGCCCTGGATCTTGGCCAGGCCAGCGGGATTGAAATGGATGGAATCGATGCCCGGCGGATCGGCGGTGACCGCATTGGCCAGGGCCAGACCCTTGGGATTACCGATGGAGAGGTTGGTGAGCAGCTGACCGTGGGCGGGAGCGGCCAACAGCAACGGCAACAGCACAGGCAAAGCCCGGCCGGCGTGAACAAAATTCCTCATGGGATTACACCTGTTTTTTTGTTGTTCTATTTGTTTTTTTTGGATGAAACGGCTAATAAGACAATTAGTACGATGGTCCCGATTGACCAGATTACACCGGCTTTCAGTGCGTTGTCAGTAGGTGGAGGAGCGGACACCCGCGTCGCGCCGGCAAATCGCGGTCACAGGGGAACCGTTTCCGGAAAACGCCGCACCTGTTCCAGAATCCAGCCCGGATCGTCCAGCGACAGATCGTGGCCGCCGCTGCTGTGCTCCCGCAAGGGGGCCTGCCAGGCGCGGGCGATGGCGCGGGAACATTCGACACTCACCATGCGATCGTGGGTGGACGCCAGCAGCAGCACCGGCACCGCCGGCCGCACCGCCGGCAACTGAAACCAGGATGCTGCCCACAACTGTCGCGCCGCATTGGCGGCGGAAACCGGCCGCTCACGGCGGATGCTGTCCCACAGAGCCAAACCCTCATCAAACACATCGGCGTTGTTGCTCACCAGTCGCAGGATCACGCCTTCCCGTTGCCGGGGCGGGGTGACAGCGGCCCGCAGCATGCTCAGCACTGCGCCCGGCCGCAGCCGGTGGTACAGGGGCGACAGTCCACCAAAACTGGTGTTGATCAGCACCGCACGCTGGAAATCCTGCGGATGCGCCTGCAGCCAGCGCGCCGCGATCATGCCGCCCAGCGAAATGGCGATCAGCGTGTTGTTTTCGCCGGCACGGGAGCGCTGCAAAAAATCCGCCCGCATGTGCTCGACCATGGCGTCCACGCTCAACGGCGATGCCTGGCGGAAATAGTCGCCGGCACCGGGAATATCCAGCGTGAAAACCTGCGCGCCCGGAAACGCCTGGCGCAGCAGATCCGGCAGCACACCCCAGTGCCGCGCCTCGCGGATCAGGCCCCGGATCAGATAAAAATGACGCGTTTCAGTTGGCTGCATGTCGATGCCTTGCGTTGCGGGTTCACATAGTTGGTATTATCACGGCGTTCATTATGCAGAATGTCGGCGTGGCGAAACCATAGCAGCGGGTCCACCTGCCGTATTGATTCAAACCGGCGTCAATTGACCAAACACGCAAAAGGAGAAGGCATGGATCACCTGCCCGTCGGCACCGTGCGTATCGGTTATGTGCGTGCATTGCTGGATTATCTGCAGAATCATGACATTGACGTGTCACCGGTCTTTGCTGCGGATCTGCTGGCCGAACTGGACGCGCCGTCCCTGAATGAACGCCTTTCCGTGCAGCGCTGGGGCGAACTGCTGGAACGCGCCATCGCGCACACGGGCGATGCCGCACTGCCACTGCACATTGCCGAAGAACTCACTCCCCGGCATTGGGGCGTGTTCGCCTACGCTGCCATGAGCTGCAAAACCCTGGCGGAAGTGGTCGTTATTCTGGAGCGCTATGAGCGCCTGATTGATGAAGTGAACGACACCCGCATGGTGCTGCTGGGTGACAAGGCAGGGTTGCAGTGGCTGCCCCGGGTGAAGGCGCCGGTGCCGGCACTCATGCAGTTGTCGCTTTCCAGCTGGTGCGTATTCGCGCGCCGCTACACCGGACACGCCGAACTGGTGGCGGATGTGCACTTCACGTTTCCCGCACCTGCCGACATCGCGCCCTACCAGCGCATTTTTGGCGGCACCATTGCCTTCAGCCAGCCGGTCACCCAGCTGGTTTTTCCATTGCACTATCTGCAACTGCCGATCACCCATCACGACGCCGACACCCATCGCATCCTGCTGTCACAGGCGC
Organism: Pseudomonadota bacterium; assembly: GCA_049323075.1. Classification (GTDB taxonomy): domain Bacteria; phylum Pseudomonadota; class Gammaproteobacteria; order Pseudomonadales; family Ketobacteraceae; genus Ch67. The sequence goes on along the minus strand of JBMOPR010000864.1, from coordinate 377 downwards.
AAAGCCAGTTCGAAGCGCTGAATGCTGAAAATTCGGTCCAGCAACAATTGCGGGATGCCATCACCCGGCGCCTGACCAGCAGCGGCGGCGTCACGCTGGAACAACTGGCTGAGGATCTGGGGCTGGCGTCCCGCACCCTGCAATACCAGCTGGAAACCAGCGGCACCAGCTATCGTCAGCTGCTGGACGAAGTGCGCACGCAACTGGCCCGCTTCTACCTGGGCGATCCGGACATGGCGCTGGTGGACGTGGCGTTTCTGCTGGGCTATTCCGAGCAGAGTCCGTTCAACAAGGCGTTCAAGCGCTGGACCGGGGAAACGCCGGGGGAATATCGCAAGCGCATGAGCAAGCCCGCATCCTGATTGCGCGAAAGGACA
>JBMOPR010000863.1:0-5149 GCA_049323075.1 Pseudomonadota bacterium | reverse complement strand
TCCGTACAGCAGGGCAAAATCCTGCTCCTGCAACAGCGACCCCAGATACCCCAGCAATCCCGCCAGCATCAGCGCCATGCCGCCCGCCCGCTTCCACGATTGCAGCACACTGCGCGCATACAGCCCGATCTGCACCACCAGCGCCGCACTCGCCAGCACATAGGCAGTGAAGAACCCCAGGTGTTCCGACAGCGACAGCAGCAACAGGTAGAACACGCACATGGACGCACCGGTAAGCAGGTATTGCAGTGGATGCACACCAATACCGGTCAACCACTGGAACAGCCAGAAAAAGCCGAAAATCATCACCAGGAACAGCAGCTGGTATTTGGTGGAACGCTGGTTCTTGCGATAGGCATCCATTTCCGGCTGCAGTTTCACGCCGACCCAGCGGGTGCTGTCCAGTCGCAGGCTGGCGCTCTCGCCTTCCCACTGCATGGGCATGCCCTTGGCAATGAACGGGATGTCCCACTGCGCACTGAAACCGCCGGCATCCACCGTGCGGGTGGACGGTAGCCATTCGCCCTGGAAATTGGGCGCCGGCCACTGGCCACTCATCTGCAACGTTGAACGTTTACCGGCGGGGGTGACGAACAGCTGGTTGCTGCCGTGCAGCTGGAAACGCAGGTGGAACTGGTGTGGCGCTTCGGGCGCAGCCAGCGGCACCGGAAAATGAAAACCGTCGCCGGACTGTTCCGACGTGGTACCCGGCAACACATCCAGCGGCTGCTCGTTCCACACCGCATCCAGCGCGCCGGTGAGCGCCTTGATGTCACTGACATGCACCACCACGCGCGCCTCCTGCCACAGCATCTGCTCGGGCTTGAGATGCAGCGCTGCCAGGTCCGGCGCATCAAAGCGGGCATTCAGTTCCAGCGCGGCCTGATACAGCGGCACCTGGTACAGGCCGCGATAGCGGATCTCGGGCTCTGCCACCGCCTGCAACTGCAGTTCCGCCGGCAGAAACACCGCGTGGCGCCGCTCCTGCTCCGCCGGCAGCAGGATGCCACCCTGCAGCGCGTCCTGCGTGGTAACCAGATAGGGCACAATCAGGAACGGCCCGGCCACCGCCTGCTCGCCGCCCCATTTTTCCGCCATGTCGGCAGCAACGCTGTCGAACGACTGCTGGCGCTCGCGGATCAGGTCGTCCAGTTTGTCCAGCGGGTATTGCAGCAACAGTACCAGCAGACCGAGCAGCAGCAGCGACGTCAGCCCCCGGTTCTGCAAGGTCAGGGTTTTTAAGCGTGAAGTATTCAGCATGCACTTTTCCTCGTTGATGTCCGCTGTCATTGCAACAGGGAAAAATGCGGGCACCGTGGAGCACTGCTGATGAAATGTGGCAGGCGGACACTCTGGTATACTGCGGCCGTCTTTTTCTGCGATCCGAGCCGCCCCTGATGTCCGCGAAATCCCGCCGCTGGCCGCGCCGCCTGCTGCGCTTCCTGTTCCGCTTCACGCTGGTGTTCATGCTGGTCAGCAGCGTGCTGGTGCTGGCCCTGCGCTTCGTCGATCCGCCGTTCTGGGCCTGGAAAATCAATCGTGCCCTGCTGCCGCCGCCGGGCTACCCCAAACAATCACAACAGACCTGGGTGAATCTGGCCGGCATTTCCACCGGCATGCAGCTGGCGGTGATCGCGGCGGAGGACCAGAATTTTCCCAACCACTACGGTTTTGATTTCAACGCCATTGCCCGCGCCTTCGACCACAACGAACGCGGCCGGTCGGTGCGCGGCGCCAGCACGCTCACGCAACAGACCGCAAAAAACCTGTTCCTGTGGTCCAGCCGCAGTTTTGTGCGCAAGGGTATTGAAGCCTGGTTCACACTGCTGATCGAACTGATGTGGAGCAAGCAGCGGATTCTGGAGGTGTATCTGAACGTGGCGGAATTCGGCCCGGGCATTTACGGCGTGGAAGCGGCAGCGCGGCAGTATTTCCGCAAGCCGGCGCGGGCTCTGACCTGGGCGGAGTCCGCGCGGCTGGCGGCGGTGCTGCCCAATCCTTACCAGTACCGGGTCCAGCCGCCCTCCCACTACGTGGCGCAGCGGAGCCAGTGGATTTACCGGCAGATGGGGCAGCTGGGTCAGGTGACGCTGAACAAATTGTGAAGCGGGAAAGCCTGATAGAAGGTTTTATGAAATTCCGTACTGGCTGCGGTAGGCGCGGATATTGGACAGGTGATCTTTCCATTCCGGCTGCTGCGCGGATTTTTCTTCCAGATAGGTAATGAGCTGGGCCAGATTGATGATGCTCAGCACCGGAATGCCGAATTCCTGTTCCACTTCCTGAATCGCCGACAGCTCGCCCTTGCCTTTTTCCTGCCGGTCCAGCGCTACCACCACGCCGGCGGGTTGTGCCTGGGTTTTGCCGATGATGTCCATCACTTCGCGGATCGCGGTACCGGCGGTGATCACGTCGTCAATGATCAGCACGCGGCCTTCCAGCGGTGCGCCCACCAGACTACCGCCTTCGCCGTGATCCTTTGCCTCCTTGCGGTTGAAACACCAGGGCAGATCCTTGCCATGATGCTCCGCCAGCGCCACTGCCGTTGCGGCCGCAATCGGAATGCCCTTGTAGGCGGGACCAAACAGCACATCAAACTTGACGCCGGAATCGACAATTGCATCGGCATAAAACTGCCCCAGCTTCGCCAGCGCCATGCCGGAATTGAACAATCCGGCGTTGAAAAAATACGGACTCTTGCGACCGGACTTCAGCGTGAATTCGCCAAAGCGCAGCACATTCAGTTCAATCGCAAATTCGATGAAATCCCGTTGATAACGTTTCATGCCACCACTCTCTGTATTCAGACTCACCAGCCCAGCGCTTTCTGTTGCAGCGTGAACAATTCCTTGATGCCTTTTTCCGCCAGATCCATCATGGCGTTCATTTCCTCGCGCTTGAACGGTTCGCCTTCAGCAGTGCCCTGCACTTCCACCAGACCACCGTGCTGGGTCATCACCACGTTCATGTCGGTTTCGGCGCCGGAATCCTCGGGGTAATCCAGATCCAGCACCGGCGTGCCCTTGTACACACCCACCGACACCGACGCGATCAAACGTTTAAGTGGATCATTCTTGACGCGGCCCTTGTTGAGCAGGTGCGTCAGCGCATCCACCAGCGCGACACAGCCGCCGGTGATCGACGCCGTGCGGGTGCCGCCATCGGCCTGGATCACGTCGCAGTCGATATAAATGGTGTTTTCGCCCAGCAGTTTCAGATCCACCGCCGCCCGCAGGGAGCGCGCGATCAGGCGCTGGATTTCCAGGGTGCGGCCGCCCTGCTTGCCGCGCGCTGCTTCCCGATCGTTGCGGGTGCCGGTGGCGCGGGGCAGCATGCCGTATTCCGCGGTCACCCAGCCCTGGCCGGTGCCTTTCAGAAAACGCGGCACGCTTTCCTCCACGCTCGCGGTGCAGATCACCTTGGTGTTGCCGAAACACACCAGCACCGATCCCTCGGCATGGCAGGTGTAATCGCGGGTGATCTGGATGTCTCTGAGTTGATCGGGGGCACGGCCGCTGGGACGCATGGTGGGGCTCCTTGAGAAGAAAACGGTAATCTGGTGTGAAAATCACTGCATGAACACAAAAAACAGCGAAGGATGTTGGCGAACAATTACTCCGAGCGTCGGGCGTGCGAAGGACCAAAGACGGGCACGCTACAAGCACATCCCTGTGCGCTCGACAGCGGCCATCCATGGCCGCTGACGTCCCGTCTTTGGTCCTTCGCACACCCTCGATCAATTCCGGCGCCATCGACACGATGCACGATTCCCGGCCTCTGTATCGAATCACCCCGGTCGTGCCGCACCGAACGTTGCTTCAACAACGTTCAGCCAGCGACCACCTCAAAAGTGCCCGCCAGTATACTCAAAATCCCCCCACCCATCGGCACGAATTTCCCTTCACCCCCATCTCGGCCAAACTTATGTAGAATACCCGCCCAAGCCACCCACCCCCGCGCAGGAGCCTGCCCATGATCCGCAGCATGACCGCCTTCAGCCGCAAGGAAATGAAAGCCCCCTGGGGAACCCTGTCCTGGGAACTGCGCTCGGTGAACCACCGCTACCTGGAAATCTCGCCGCGCCTGCCCGACACCCTGCGCGACCTGGAAAACCCGGTGCGGGAAAAACTGCGCCAGAGCCTCGACCGCGGCAAGGTGGAATGTACCCTGCGCCTCAAGGCCGAGAACATCGTGCCCGGCAAGATCGACATCAACGAACAGTTCGTCAGACAGCTGCTGGAAGCCGCCCACCGCATCAGCGCCCTCACCGGTGAAGCCGCCAGCCTGTCCGCCACCACCCTGCTCAACTGGCCCGGCGTGGTCCAGACCCCCGAAACCGACCAATCCGAAATCCAGCAGACCGCCCTCGCCCTGTTCGAATCCACTCTGGAAGACTTCGTCACCAGCCGCGAACGCGAAGGCAGCCAGCTGCAGCAGATCATCCTGGAACGGCTGGACAAGATCGACGACCAGGTCGCCATCGTGCGTGGCCAGCTGCCCGCCATCCTGCAGGCACAGAAAGACAAGCTGCTGGCCCGCCTGGCCGAAATCAACGCCAATCCCGACAAGGACCGGCTGGAACAGGAACTGGTCTACCTGGCCCAGAAAGCCGACGTCGACGAGGAACTGGACCGCCTCATCACCCACGTCCGCGAAGTGCGGCGCAGCCTGAAACAGGGGGGTGCCTGCGGCCGCCGGCTCGATTTCCTGATGCAGGAACTCAACCGCGAGGCCAACACCCTGGGCTCCAAGTCGGTCCACACCCTCACCACCCAGGTGGCGGTGGAACTGAAAGTCCTGATCGAGCAGATGCGGGAACAGATCCAGAATATCGAGTAATAATTCAAGCAATTGCTTTATTGTTTATTTATCTTATAAATCATAATCTTAAATTAAGTTGTTGTTTCATACGGTTTCATTTTGTTCTTTTTGAATTCAAAAAATTGGCGACAGATTTGGTGGCAGGAAATCTAGAATTTCTGCTTTAATGTAGGTCTGTCACCAAAATGGATTCTTGGCTGAAAATGAACGATGCGCAAATAAAAGCTAAGTTAAGAATTGGAAAACCGGGAAGATATTGCGTAGATAAAGGCTTGTATCTCCGCATTAGCAATGAAGGCACTGGTTTCTGGGTCTTGCGCTACACGGT